>JBGSIK010000252.1:0-6755 GCA_041742575.1 Candidatus Krumholzibacteriia bacterium | reverse complement strand
GCGACGGGTCGGTGGCGAGGCCGGGCATGACGGCGACGGCCACGGTGATCAGCACGACGAACGCGATCACTCCGCCGGCCGCAAAGATGGGCCTCCGGGTGCCGAGCCGGCAAAGCCGTGTGAATAATCCGTTGGAGAGCGAGACATTTGTGCCTGGGTGCGATGGACGCACGGCCATCACTCCTTATTTAGCCGTGGGGTGGCTGGACGATCGAGGCGGGGTCCCTTTGACTACAAAATTATAGCACGAATGCGGCCTAGAGTATTACGCTACCTGCCGGTTACGGAAGCAGGCGGCCGTCGCGGAAGAACCGAAGGGAGAGACCCCGTGAGCTTCGTTTCGGCAGCGCTGATCCTGTTCTTCGTCATGGACCCGCTGGGGAACATCCCCGTCTTCAGCGCGGTGCTTTCCCGCGTCCGCGCCGAGCGGCGCAACACGGTTCTAGCGCGCGAGCTTCTCATTGCGCTGGCATTTCTGATCGTGTTCCTGTTCGCCGGGCGTCTCGTGCTCGACCTCATGAGCCTCAACCGCGAGGCCATTCGCGTCGGCGGCGGAATCGTGCTCTTTCTCATCGCCATCCGAATGATCTTTCCTCCGGAAAGTGGCTGGTTCGGCGAGACCGGAGAGGGAGAGCCACTCATCTTCCCGCTCGCGGTCCCGCTCATTGCAGGCCCTTCGGCGCTTGCCACCGTGTTGCTCTTGGTGGAGTCAATGCCCGGAAAGCAGGGGATCTTGCTCGCAGCCGTCGCCTGCGCTTGGGCGGTCTCGGCGGTCGTCCTCTTGTTCTCCACCGTTCTGTTGCGGGTGGTCGGGCGACGGGGGCTCTATGCGGTCGAACGTTTGATGGGCATGTTGCTGGTCATGCTTTCCGTGCAAATGGTGCTGGAAGGCGTGCGGGCGTTCCCGCGGTAAGGCGCCTGTGGATGTCGGCGTCTCCGATCAGGCCTTCCGAATACCGGTTGCGTCCAAAAGCCGGCTATGCTATCCGTTGCTTCCGATACGCGACCGCGCGTTGGTGCCCCCAAGGGCACGAGCGCGCGGCAACCACCCTGCAATCATCAATAATAGGTAACCCGGCAGAGGGTGTTGTATACGTTGCCGTGCCCAGGCACGCAACACAACCTGTCAATCTGGAGGAGAGATGATCACCAGTATGGTACCGGCCGGCCGTAGGCCGGCCACACGCACGTTCACCGCTCTGAACGTCGCGATGCTTTTCTTGGTCGCGTTCGCATTGCTCGCCCTGTCACCGATCGGCGCCGTCGGCCAGACTCCCGTTCCGGAACCGACCGCGACCGAAGCCCACCACGTCGGCGGAGGTGAAGCGAACCTCATTCTCCCCGACCTCACACAGTCTAGATTCCTCGGCCTCGACGGAAGGCAACTCCTCATCTGGGGCCTGCTGGTCTGCGTCTTGGGGCTCGTCTTCGGCCTCGTGAACTACGTGCGGGTGGCCAAGCTCCCCATTCATGAGTGCATGCGGGACATCTCTCAGCTGATATGGGAGACGTGCAAGACCTATCTCGTCACGCAGGGCAAATTTCTGCTCATCCTCGAGATCTTCATCGGGATCATCATCCTCCTCTACTTCGGGCTGCTGCTGAAATTTGAAGCCCTGAGAGTGGTGGTGATCCTCGCCTTCAGCCTGGTCGGGATCGGGGGCAGCTACGGTGTGGCGTGGTTCGGTATCCGCATCAACACGCAGGCGAACTCCCGCATGGCGTTCGCCAGCCTGGCGGGTAAGCCGCTCCTGTTGAACACCATCCCTCTGGAAGCGGGGATGAGCATCGGGATGGCGCTGATTAGTGTGGAGCTGTTCGTGATGCTCTGTATTCTCCTTTTCGTTCCCGGCGATTGGGCCGGGCCGTGTTTCATCGGATTCGCGATCGGGGAATCGCTGGGCGCGGCGGCCTTGAGAATCGCCGGCGGTATTTTCACCAAGATCGCGGACATCGGCGCGGATCTCATGAAGATCGTCTTCAAGATCAAGGAAGACGATGCCCGTAATCCCGGTGTCATCGCGGATTGCACCGGTGACAATGCGGGCGATTCGGTGGGGCCGACGGCGGACGGCTTCGAGACCTACGGCGTTACCGGCGTGGCGCTCATCTCGTTCATCGTTCTCGCGGTCGCCGACCCGATCTACCAGGTAAAGCTCCTGGTCTGGATCTTCGCCATGAGAATCCTCATGATCGTGGCGAGCGGGCTCTCCTATTTGATCAACCACGGGTTATCGCACCGGCTCTATCGCAATGTCGAGCACATGGACTTCGAAGCGCCGCTCACTCACCTGGTCTGGATCACCTCGGTGGTCTCGATCGCGCTGACCTATATCGCGTCCTTCACGCTCATTCCGGATCTGGGCGACGGCACGCTGTGGTGGAAGCTCGCCACCATCATCACCTGCGGGACGCTCGCGGGGGCGGTCATTCCGGAACTGGTAAAGGTGTTCAACTCGACCAAGTCGGCGCACGTGAGGGAAGTCGTGACCTCGGCTCGCGAGGGCGGCGCGTCCCTGGGGATTCTCTCCGGTTTCGTGGCGGGGAACTTCAGCGCCTACTGGCTGGGGTTGGCCATCATGGCCCTCATGTCCATCGCCTACGGCGTGAGCACACTGGGAGTCGGCGAGCTCATGATCGCACCCGCCGTCTTCGCCTTCGGATTGGTGGCCTTCGGATTTCTGGGCATGGGGCCGGTCACGATCGCGGTCGACTCCTATGGTCCCGTCACCGACAACGCGCAGTCGATCTACGAATTGTCGATGATCGAGCAGGTCCCGGGTATCAAGGAGGAGCTCGAGAAGACGCACGGCTTCAAGGTGAACTTCGAACGGGCGAAACTCCTGCTCGAGGAGAACGACGGGGCCGGGAACACGTTCAAGGCCACGGCGAAGCCGGTGCTGATAGGCACCGCGGTGACAGGCGCCACGACCATGATCTTCTCCATCATCGTGATGCTCACCGAGCGCCTTCGTCCCGACCTCGTCGCCAGGCTCTCCATCTTGAACCCGGAGTTTTTGCTCGGGCTCATCACCGGCGGCGCCGTGATTTACTGGTTCACGGGGGCCTCGACTCAGGCGGTGACCACCGGCGCCTATCGGGCGGTGGAGTTCATCAAACGCCACATCAAATTGGAGGGTGCGACCAAGGCGTCGGTGGCCGACAGCAAGAAAGTGGTGGAAATCTGCACCAACTACGCCCAGCGCGGGATGTTCAACATCTTCCTGGGCGTGTTCTTCGGCACGCTCGCGTTTGCGTTCTACGAGCCGTACTTCTTCATCGGCTACTTGATCTCGATTGCAATTTTCGGTCTCTATCAGGCCATCTTCATGGCCAACGCGGGCGCGGCTTGGGATAACGCCAAGAAGATCGTGGAAACGGAGCTTCACGAGAAGGGAACCGAGCTTCACGCCGCGACCGTGATCGGCGACACCGTGGGCGACCCGTTCAAAGACACGTCGTCCGTGGCCATGAACCCGGTCATCAAGTTCACCACGCTCTTCGGCCTTCTGGCGGTGGAGCTGGCGGTGAGCCTCGCGGGGCAGCACGGGCGGCCGATCACGTTGTTGTTCTCGGCGATCTTCTTTGCGATCTCGGTCACGTTCGTGTGGCGCTCGTTCTATCGCATGCGCATCGAGACCGGTGCGCGCGAGAGCTAGCGTCTTGATCCAAAAGCTCAAGGTCTTTTTCGCGCGGGTGGCGCCGATGGGGGCCCCCCGCCGCGCGCAGCGTCGAGCACGGCGGGGGTAATCGGCGACAGGACCCGCGCGAAAAGGACTTATGAAGCCGTCTCTGGATCAGGGCACGCGGCCAGCGCGGCGAGCTTGGGTTCTGTTCCTTCGCCGCTACTTGAGGCCGTACTCCACGAAATACTGCTCGGGCAGGAAATCGTGCACTTTGATAGGCTTCAGGCCGGCCTGGGCAAAGTGCGCATCGAGCTCTTCCCTGGAAGTTTGCTGTTCAGGCGGCGGCCCCCACGGTCTTTCTTCCCACGGTTTGGGTCTGTAGTCGATGATGACGACCCGTCCCCCGGGGGCGAGCGCGGCGCGCAGCTTCTTGGCGTACTCCGGGCTCCGTATGTAATGCCAGGTGTCCACCATGAGAATGGTGTCAACGCCGCCAGGTGGGAGCGTCGGGTCATCCTTGGGAGCGAGGACGAGCTTCACGTTCGTCAGATTTTCGGCCTCGAGGCGCGGCGCGATGTAGTCGAGCATTTCCTGCCGGATGTCGACTGCCCACACCGTCGCCGTTGGCCCGACGGCCTTGGCCACGGGAATGGTGAAGTATCCCGAACCGGCGCCGACATCGGCCACACGCTCGCCCGGTTTGAACGCAAGGGCAGCCATCACCTCGGGGGATTTCTGGAACTCCTCCCGCTCCGGTCGTTCCAACATCTCGATGTATTGCTTTATCCTGGCCTTCTTGACCATCGTCTTGTAACGGTCTTCTTCGCGTATGCTGGCGAAATTCTCGTCGGTAAGAAGACCCCGCTGATCCCAGAAACCGGCGTCGAGCGCCCGCTGCAGCCAGACGTACGCTTTCTCGGTGTGGCCTAGCAGGCAGTGCATGGCGGCGACGTTGTAGAGCGCATAAACGTGCTTCTCGAAGAGCGAATCGGATATCTGCTCGGCGAGGACTAGGGCTTTTTCGTAGTCTTTGCCGTCTCGGGCCAGAAAGAATTGGCGTTCCAGATTCTGCAGAACCGTCGGCGGTTGTTCGCCGGCCGCGCTCGCGGTTGTGGTCACAGTCACACACGCCACGGCGGCAGCGAGAAACAAAACCCGCCACCATCGGGCTCGGACGAATCGTTTGCGTACAGGCATGGGCACCTCCTCGTGTTGGGCACGCGTTCGGGACGGCGGCTCGAGCGGACCGGCCGCGATTTCGCCATGAGAACGAACGCGCCCGCCAGTATACCGGAACATCGCCCGCGGCATGAAGCCCCATACGTTTGTTGAAGGCCGCAGGCCCGGCCGGGCGCCTCCGCAATCCCGCGGCGGGATATCGTGTTGATACCCACGCGAATGATTCGCTATTGTTGCGACATCCGCCGGCCGTTTAGGGGTGCCGCCGACCGGTGTTGGGTGTCGGAAGCCCACGTGGTCGGCGAGAGAGTTCGAACAGGAGGCATGCCATGAAAATGATCGGGTTGGTGGGGGGTACGGGATGGGTTTCTACCGCCGAGTACTACCGCTTGATAAACGAAAAGACCAACGAGCGGCTGGGGGGCCTGCACTTCGCGCGGTGCGTATTGTACTCCTTCGATTTCGCGGAGATCCAAGAGCTACATCGTGACATCGATCGACCTCGTTTCTACGCCCGGATTCTCGACGCGTCGCAGAAATTGATACACGCGGGCGCCGACTGCATTCTCCTGTGCGCGAACACCATGCACATGTTCGCCGACGATCTGGAACGGGAGATCGACGTGCCGCTCATCCACATCGCGAAGGCGACCGCCACCCAGATCCGCGAGGCGGGCCTTTCAAAAGTGGGTCTGCTGGGCACCAAGCTGACGATGGAGTTGGATTTCTACAAGGAGAAGCTCGCCCGGGCGGGTGTAGAGGTCCTGACCCCGGACGAGGGGGACCGGAATTTCATACAAGACACGATCATGTCGGAGCTCTTGAAAAGCGTGTTTCGCCAGGAGGCGAGGTCACGGTTTCTGGGGATCATGGGGACGCTCGCGTCACGCGGCGCACAGGGCATCGTTCTGGGGTGCACCGAGATTCCCTTGCTCGTGAGGTCGGGGGATACCGACATGCCGTTGTTCGACACGACCGACATTCACAGCACCGCCGCGGTGGAATTCGCGTTGAGCGGCGAGTGAACCTCAAACCCGAGTCACTGATTAAATGATGCGCGGGAGATGGCTTTCTTTATGAGAATCAAATTAGCGTGCGTGTTCGTCGCGGGTCTGCTCCTCTTCTTGGCGTCATTCGCGGACCAGGACATGCCGGGGATCTTGGAGATCGGCGACCTCATCGAGCGGAATGTCGCGGGGTCCCGGAAAGTGGTGTTCAAGGGGGCGGCCCACATGGTGAACGTGGAACAACCCGAGAAATTTGCTAAGATAGTGCTCGAATTCCTGCGGAAGTGAGTGGAGGCGAACGGCCCGCCGCGCGATCGTGGTAAGCCGTCCTCGAGTTCATCGCCAAAGAAACCTGCACGCCCAACGTACGGAGGAAACCTATGAAGAGAATCGGAATCTCGGCCTTGATGCTCATACTCGGAGGGCTGCTCGCGGCGTGGCTGCCCGCGCCCGCGTACTCGGAAGAGGATGCTGAAGTCGCCGCCGTCAAGCATGTGATCGAAGAGGCTTACATCAAAGGCATCCACATCAATCAGGACATCGACGCGATCCGGAAGGGATTCCATCCCGACTTCACCATGGTGATGTACCAGGACGGCGCGATCTCGAAGATGTCCATCGAGGAGTGGATCGCGCGCATCGAAGAGGGGAAGAAAAAGGGCGATCGGCCCAAGGTCGAGACCAAGCACGAGTTCCCGATGGTCGAGGTGAGCGGGAATGCCGCCGTGGCCCGGATCGAGCTCTACCGGGACGGGAAGCACGTGTTCACGGATTTCATGTCCTTGTACAAGTTTCCCGACGGCTGGAAGATCATGAGCAAGACCTACTTCCGGCACGCATGATGACCGGGCGCGCCGGGTTGCGCGAGTCAAGCGTTGGGGCCCGTGCGGGGACACGCTGAGTACGCTCTAGTCGCGCTCTAGTCGCGCGCCGGCCGGGTGCT
>JBGSIK010000251.1:0-5799 GCA_041742575.1 Candidatus Krumholzibacteriia bacterium | reverse complement strand
GGAGTTCCGCATCTGCGACCACGCGGAAACGGATCTTCCTCGTCGAGAATACCGTGCCCTCCCTCACCCTGTGGAACACGTACACTACCGGCCGGGGACTGGCGTCGATCCAGCATGCGCAGTTTTGATAAGGATCCGATGGTGGCCCGTTACAATAGTTTCTCTCCAGCGTGAACAGAGAATACCCCTCCCCGGCGACTGCTAACGGCACGGCGAGTCCGAGAAAGACGGCTGATAGCAGGATCGTTCTCATCGCTCCCTCCTCCGATGCCCGACCCAACGGGTCCCCCTTCGGCGGATCTTACGCCGTTAGTCGCCTCGACCCACGGCAGTGCCGTGCGGCGAGCATCCAGCTATGAGTTTAGACCACACGCACTTGATCGTCAACTGCTCTATCTCGACCTGCTCAATCTCGACTTGCTCGTACATGATCCCCTGGGAAGGCGAGGACAACCGGGGCCAGAAGGTGGCAAGCGGTGTGTACTTCGTGCGCATGGTCGCGCGAGACTTCCGTTCGACCAAGAAACTTCTGGTGCTGAAGCAGGGACCGAAAAAATACAGGATGGTCGAAACGATGAAACGGAAATCACTGGGTACGAGCCTGCTGGTGGTGACACTGGCGCTCTCCTCATGGGTGGGTGCCCAGACGCAGGTGGTGCCGATTGAGTCGGAGGCGGTGCAGACGATCGCGCCGGAGGTCTCGACCGAGGGGAAGATCTTTCTCCTCACGGTGAGCCTTCCGGAGGCGCCGGTAGGCGCGGAGTTCATGTCGGCCGTGCTGGAGCTGGTAGTGGACGCGTCGAGCGTGCTTCCGGCGGATCTTTCAGGAGGCGCGGTGACCCTGGAGATTGCTCCGCTCGCACGTTCCTGGTCGGGGGGCGCGTTGCAGGCAGCGGATTTCCGTGCGACCACGATGAAGCGGACAGTTCCGGTGGGTGAGGGCCGGCGGGTGCGCATCGATGTGACGGAGTTCGTCCACTACGTGCGGGCGCACCCAACGGAGAACTACGGCCTTGCGGTGGGGTCGCTCTGCGGGAGCCGGAGCGCCCGCTTCGACCTCGAGACGGACGGAATGGGATCCGGAGTCACGGCGACGCTCACGCTCTTCTACAAGCCTGAGCACGATCAGTTCCTAGAACGGACGCCGAGATAAAGGGACGACGCAACATCCAAGCCCTGAGTCCCACGTCCCCCCATGCGGACGGCGTTGTCGTTCCGGGCGACCATCCACTCCACGCCCCACACTCCCCTCGCCCTTTTTTCTGTTCAGGCGGATCTTCATAGGATATCCTGATCCGGAACGGCCGTGCGCTAAGCGCCGTTCCGTCGCATCTACGTAGCTTCGTCCCGGTCTGACAACAGGAGTGCCCCGCAATGAAACGAAGTGCGCTCATCACGATAATGATCGTGGCTGGAATGCTGGCTGGCTCACCCGTCGGCGGTAGCGGTGCCTTGGCTCAAGACACCTCTCCGCACGGCGATGGGCTTCTGGGAACGGGCAAGTACGACAACTTCGAGAAACCGGGGGTGTGTGCCACCTGTCACGTCGACATCTTCATGCAATGGCAGCAGGCGATGATGTCGCAGTCGTACACGCACCACTGGGACGAGATCGAGTATTTTCAACTCGCCGTCCCGCATGCGGAGAAGGACGCCAAAGTAGCGGGTGTCAAGGCCGGTTGTAACGGCTGTCACGCCCCGACGGCGTTCATCGCCGGTGACGTGCCGCCGCCACGCCCGGAAGCGAACTCCCGCGCCAATGAAGGTGTGTCCTGCGACGTGTGTCACACCATCACCGGCTCGGGCAGCGAGCCGCCGTACAACGTCAGCTTCACCATCTCGCCGGGACGCACCAAGTACGGGAACCGCGAGGGCTTGGAGTCGCCGCACCACGCCACACGATACAGCGATTTCACTCGGTCCACGGAGCTGTGCGGCAGTTGCCACAACGAGAAGAGCCCGTACGGAGTGTGGGTCAAGGCCACGCAGCTGGAGTGGACGGAAGGCCCCTACGCCAAGGAGGGCGTGCGCTGCCATGATTGCCACATGCCCGCGGGCGAGGGAAGAAACGCCATTCAAGCCGCCGCGCGCCCCGACATGCGGCATCACCTGTTCCACGGCGCCCACTCACCGGAGAAGCTCCGGGGGAGCGTGGAGCTCCGGGCGCATCCGGATACGCGCGAGGTGGAGCCGGGTAATGTGGTGACGATCAAGGTGCAGGCGTTCAACCACAAGGCCGGCCACAAGATCCCGTCCGGCTCGGCGGAAGAACGGCAGCTCTGGCTCACCGTGACGGCGACGGATTCCGAGGGGAAGAGCTACCATCTGCCGGTGGACCGCAAAGGATTCGCGGGCGAGGAGTACACCATCTCCTCTCTTTCGGCGCTCGCCTACCAGGACATCGGCGAGATCATGGGCATCGTGGATTTTCCGGGGCTGTCAAGAGACGCGCTCCCGGACGAGGGCGACCGTATCTACCGACTTCCTTACTTCGATCCCAAAGGCCGCATGACCATCGCGCAATGGAACACCGCGTCGCAGGGGACCGACTACCGCATTGGCCCCAGGGAGACCAAGGTGGAGAGTTACACCTGGACGGTCCCGGACGATGCGGCGGAGGGAAAGGTGCAAGTGGTCGCGGAGATGTACTACCGCCGGCTCGTCGCTTCCGTCGGTGAATTCCTGAAGGTGCCTGCGGACGAAATGGAGCCGGTGCTGGTGAACCGCACCGAAACATGGTTTGAAGTCGTAGACTGATCATTTTCACCGAGGTGGCAACGCACATGAAGAAGACGATTCCCCCGCTGATCTCGATCATCATGTTCTCCTTTGTGCTCACGATCACGGCCATGGTGTCGCACGAGGATGCGGCTGCGATCCCGGCGTTCGCACGGAAATACCGGGCGTCGTGCTCGATGTGCCATGTGGCGACACCCAAACTCAAGGCTTACGGCGAAGAGTTCGCAGGGAACGGCTTCGTGCTTCCCGATGGGGAGGAGCCGAAGCGGGCGACCATCGACACCGGCGACGAGGATCTCTTCCTGATGAGGGACTTCCCGTTTGCCGTGCGCCTGGACGCGTACATGCGCGCCAGCGACACCGAGACGGCGGATGCCGACTTCGAGACTCCCTACGGGCTCAAGTTCCTGAGCGGCGGGCGCGTGTCCAAACACGTTTCGTATTATTTCTATTTCTACGCGTTCGAACGCGGCGAGGTCGCCGGCCTCGAGGACGCCTATCTCCACTTCAACAATCTCGCGGGCATCGATTTCGACGTGCTCGTGGGCCAGTTCCAGGTGTCCGATCCCTTGTTCAAGCGCGAGCTCCGTCTGACCTTCGAGGATTACTGGATCTACACCCTTCGCGTCGGGGACTCGCGCGCGAACCTGACCTATGACCGCGGCTTGATGCTCACCTACGGATCGAGCATCGGCCTCGACGTGATCGGTCAGGTGGTGAACGGGAACGGTATCCCTCCCGCCGAAAACCGCGTCTTCGACTTCGAGACCGAGAAGGCGTTCGCCCTTCGAGCGAGCCAGGGGGTGGGGCCGGTGAGGGTCGGTCTCTTCGGGTACTTCAACCGAGAGAAGAATGAGGCCGGCACCGAGAACGAGATTTGGTACGCGGGCGCGGACGCGACCGTGGGTGGCGAAAAATGGGAGGTCAACGCGCAGTACCTGCGCCGCGAGGACGACAATCCATTATTCGTGGCACAGCCGGATAAAGTGACGACGGACGGCGGGCTCGTCGAGTTCGTCGTCCTGCCGAAGGGCGATCGGTCGCGCTGGATCGGTGTGGTGCTCTACAACTGGATCTCAGGGGATCTGGAGACGCACGACCTCGAGCGCATCACGCTCGGCATCAATCACATGGCGGCGCGAAATCTGCGATTCCTTTTCGAGGTGACACAAGATATTGATGCCGAAGAGCCGGCGTTCACGCTGGGCGCGATGACGGCATTCTGACCGCGTGGGGGTGCGTGTCGTGCGACGGATCTTCTTTTGGCTGCTGCTATTCGTTTCGGTTGCCTGTGTCGGGACTGCCGTCGCGCACGAACCCAACGCTGTGTCCGTGATTGTGGACACCGACGCGGGCCTGGACGACATCCGAGCAATCGCTCTCCTCGCGCAAAGCGGCGATTTCTCTCTCGTGGCCGTCGTCACCTCCGATGGATCGTGCACACCGGAAGCGGGCGCGCGGAACGTGCGCCGTGCGCTTCGCGCCCTCGGCCTGGCCGATGTTCCGGTAGGCGTGGGGGAGCCGCTCGACGCCCCGGCGCCCTTCTGGAGGCCGATGTCAGAGTCGATGGGATGGACGACTGCGGAAGCGTCGGACAAGACCGGGGAGCCGGAGCGATTCCCGTCTGCGATTTCGGTGATCGCGCGGACGCTGCAGGTGTCGGAAACGCCCGTCGTCTATCTCTGCCTCGGCCCACTCACCAATCTCGCCGCTGCGCTTCGGAGCGAGGCGGTGGTGCAGCAGCACATCGGGATCGTGTATTACTCGGGTTCGTTGCCGGACGCGCGACCGCTTTCCTGGAACACCGAGCGCGACATCAGTGCCGCAAGCTTCGTCTTCAGTGCGGATATTCCCCTGCGCGCGGTCCGTCTGCCGGACGATGCGCTGCCGAGATTCGATGCCGACCTGCTCGAAAACCTGCGGCGCATAGACACTCCGGCGGCTCGGTTCGTCGCATCGATCCACGAAGACCCGCGCGTGCTGGCGCTCGTTCGCGAGGGGCACTTCCGCTGCTGGGATGAGACGGCCGCGCTGGCTCTGATCGTGCCCGGAGTGGTTGAGTACGACAGCGTAAGCGCGGCGAAAGTCCGGATTGCCACCGGGCTCGCCGCCGGTGGGGAAGGCGACGCGCTGCGCTATTGGTACACGGCTCTTCTCTCCGGGGATCCCAGCGTGTCCGTGGGAGGTCGTAAGCCGGTCATTATGGCCCGGTATCCGGTCTCGCCCGACCTGCTCCAAGAAGATGTCCGGAAACTCGCGCCGGCGATCATCGAGAGGCACGGACTCGAAGAATGGCACGCGGCCTTTCTCACCAATGAGCTTCATCGTCACCTCGGGGCCTACTCGCTCATCGGGGCCAAGATGGGAATCCGCGCGCGCGAGATCCTCGGGGCCGGAGTGGACGAGCTCAGCGTGGTGAGCTACACCGGCTCGGATCCGCCGCTGAGCTGTCTCACCGATGGTCTGCAGGTCGCTACCGGGGCGAGTCTCGGCCGAGGCGCCATCACCGTCGATTCAAAGCGGGCCGAACCGGCGGCGATGTTCATATCGGGGTCGCGCCGTATCACGCTCCGCCTCTCCCCTGAAATCGTCGCCCAGATCGAGGCGGACATCAAGGATGCGATCGCGCGCTGCGGGAATCTCACTCCGGCCTATTGGGAGTCCGTGAGGGACATGTCGCTTGGATACTGGCTCGAGATGGATCGCTCTCGAATCTTCATCGAGGACGCCGAGTGAGGCGCACAGACCAACGCGTCGTGGGTGGGGTGATGGTGTCACCATGGAGGAATCGCCGTTGCCAATGATCGACCTTCGTGCACGCACATCCTGGGTGTTCGACATGGACGGAACGCTTACCGTAGCTATCCACGATTTCGCGGCCATCAAGTCCGAACTGGGACTCGAGCCCGGCAGGCCCATCCTGGAACAACTCAAGGAGCTGCCGGCCGCGCTGGCGGGCGGGAAGTATCAACGGTTGGACGAGATCGAAAGCGAGCTGGCCCGTCGGGCTTCCCCGCAACCGGGCGCGCGCGAGCTGCTCTCCGCACTTCGCGCGCGCGG
>JBGSIK010000250.1:0-7484 GCA_041742575.1 Candidatus Krumholzibacteriia bacterium | reverse complement strand
GCAAGCGCAGCTGGGAGTCGTCCAGAGCGTCTTCTTGTTCCTGTCATATTTCGTTCCGATCGTTTCCGGCACGTTTGCGGACCGGTACGGGTTCAAGAAGGTGTTCATCGTCTCGTATCTCGCCTACCTGCCCTCGATCCTGCTGCTCATCCTGACGAAGACGTACTCCGGTATCGTGCTCACGATGCTCTCCATCGGGCTGGCGGCCGGGATATTCAAGCCGCTGGTTTCGGGTACGGTGAGATCGGTCACGGACGGCACCAACAAGACGGTGGGGTTCGGGATCTTCTACGCGATGGTGAACGTGGGCGGCTCTTTCGGGCCGATCATCGCGGGGAGGTTGCGGGCGATCTCGTGGAACCACGCCTTTTTCGCCGCCGCGATCGCCATCGTGGTCATGCTGCTCATCACGATCTTCTTCTACAAGGAGCCCAAACGGGAGATCGAGGGGGCGACACTGAAGGGCAAGCTCAAGGACATCGGCGTGGCGCTTTCCGACCTCCGTTTCGCCGTGTTTCTCATCCTGTTGGGGCTTTTCTTCTGGCTGCCCTTCTGGGCCTATTTCAACATCTGCGCGCTGTACGTCGACGGCGACGTCGACAGCGCGCGGTTGTATCTCGACATGAAGTCCGTTTTGGGAACGACATTCGCCAACTTCTTCTCCCACGAGGACGAGTCCGGCGTCCGGCGGGTACTGGGAGAAACCATCTCCACAACGGGCTGGCTCATCATGGTCTTCCAGGTGCTCGTCTCCAGGATCTTCGAGCGCTTCAGCCCCATACCCACCTTCCTCTGGGGCATGTTCGCGTCGGCAGCCGGCTACGTGATCCTGGGTGTGGCGGGCGTTTCCGCACCGGGGCTGGTTTTCCTCGGCATCTTCTTCTTCGCGACGGGCGAGATGATGTCTTCACCCCGCATCCAGGAGTACATCACGTGGATCGCGCCCAAGGAGAAAGCCGGCCTTTACATGGGCTCCAATTTCCTGGCGCTCGGAATCGGGGGAGCGACCGCCGGCGTTACCTACACGTCGCTCTACGGGTATTTCGTGAAGAATGGGCACCCGGAGTGGATCTGGTATACTTTGGCCGCGCATATGGTATTGGGCATCGTAGTGATGATGGTGTTCAGAAGGGTGGCGGGAGAGTTCAAGGAGCAGGAACAGTGAGGAAAGTACCGGGAGGCAACGCATGACGATTCCTTCGGGCGCGCAGAGCGCCACGCTTCCGCAGCCGCCGGCCAGCTATCGCTGGGCGGTGCTGGTATTCATCAGTCTCGCCATGTTCGGCAATTACTACGTCTACGACAGCATCAGCCCCGTTGCCGATCTTCTCAAAACGCAGCTCGGATTCTCCGACAAGAACATCGGCACGTTGAACGCGATCTACAGCATCCCCAACGTGTTCATGGTGCTCTTGGGCGGCATCATCATCGACCGGATCGGCACCCGGCGGGCCGCATTGCTGTTTGGCGTGTTGTGCTTCTGCGGCGCGGCACTCACCGCCGCTACCGGCAAGCTCGCCGTCATGGCGGCGGGCCGGCTCGTCTTCGGTATGGGCGCGGAGTCGCTGATCGTCGCCGTCACCACGGCGATCGCAAAGTGGTTCAAGGGGAAGGAGCTTTCATTCGCCTTCGGCGCCAACCTCACCATCGCCCGGCTGGGATCGTTCCTGGCCCTCAACGCGCCCACGTGGGCGAAGCCGGCGTACGTGAACTGGCAGTGGCCGCTTCTCATTTCAGTGGCCGTCGGGTCGTTCTGCGTCGTGGGCGCGCTCATCTACTGGGGGATGGAGAACAACGCGAGCCGGAGGTACGCGGTCGGGAAGGAGGGCTCGACGGACAAGGTGTCGTTCTCCGGTCTTTTCCGAATGAGCCCGTCGTACTGGTTCGTAGTGCTCTTGTGCGTGACGTTCTATTCGGCGATCTTTCCCTTCCAGACGTTCGCCATCAAGTTCTTCCAGGAGGGGCACGGGACCACACGCGAGTACGCCGGATTTCTGTCCAGCTTGCTCACATTGTTTGCGATGGTGTTCACGCCGACATTCGGTTACATCGTGGACCGCGTGGGGAAGCGATCGCTGTTCATGATGTACGGTTCTCTGCTGCTGATCCCGGTCTACCTGATGATGGCCTACACGACCATCCCGCTCCTGGTCCCTATGGCGATCATGGGGATCGCGTTCTCGCTGGTTCCCGCCGTGATGTGGCCGTCGGTGGCCTACATCGTGGACGAGAAGAAGCTCGGCACCGCCTACGGCCTCATGACCATGATCCAGAACATAGGGTTGGCGGGTTTCAACCTGATCATTGGCTGGGCCAACGACCACTCGGGGGCGAGCGCGGGAAACCCGGGCGGATACGCGCTCGGTATGTGGATCTTCTCAATCTCGGGGTTCTTGGGATTCCTGTTCTCGTACCTGCTACGGAGATCGGAAACCGGCCCTCACGCGCACGGCCTGGAGACGATCACGGTGAAATCGAGCCGGTGACCGTGCCGAGGGCGCGCAGGGACCGGCTCGCCGGTTTTTGCACGGACTAGAACGCGATGCCGACATAGACCAATCGGATCGTGGGCAAGGTCTTGAGGACGTCGTCTTCGTCCTCGAAGTCGCCGCCGAATAGCCGGACCGCCCCGATGCCGGAACTGATGGATACCCTTTTAGCCGCTCCCAGAAGCCAACAATAACCGATTTCGATTCCGAAGCCGTACATTGTCGCTTCTTCCTCTTCGACGGATTCATCTACTCCGTCGATGTCCTCGGCCTCGGCCGAGACATTGTAAATGCCCACACGGGTGCCGAGAAACCAGCCCACAAACGTCTCTCCTTGGGGATAATAGCGCAGGAAGGCGTTTCCGCTGGCGTAGGTGTCATTGCCGTCGTCGACCGACAAATATGAGCCGCCGACACCGGTGGAAAGGGTCTGGGTCACCCTCAACTGGAACTCGGCGCTGTACCACTGGAACATGTCCAGGATCGGATCGGTGGCGATCACCACTTTTCGCTGGACGGCGGCGGACGCAGAGTCGGATGGCTCCTCCGCCAACGAGGGGGCGGCAAACGAGACCAGCAAAACGATTGCGATCAAACCGAGCACTGACCGACGGGCAGTCATGGGGACTCCTTTCGATGCGCTACGGGCAACTGATGACGGCACCATTACCGCAGGACGTCCGTTGCCCCGTCCGAGACGATCGAGCTCGGCCGCACCAGCGGTACAGCAAGTGGTTTATATTCGAAGCGCGCAGATGGTCAAGCACTATCTCGCACGGCATTGTTGGCGGCGACGTCTCTGCTCCAAAGTGCCGGGGCGAGAGGGTCGTGCGTGGAGAATCTCAGGCTAGCCAGCTCGTTGTTGCTCGTAGCGTAGCAGTAAGGGCAACCGTGGAGGCAAGTGTCGTTCACGCCGATGTCGCGACTCACAACGCACCGGCATGCCGCTCTCTGCCCGGGATCCTTGTCATGCGGCGCGGGTCGACCGAGGAGACCGATGAGCCCGGCATCGATGCAGGCCCCGGGGGGTACGCCGGCCCCGGCGTAGTCCCGTTCCTGCGCGCAGGACTGTATCTGCATCCCGTGCGCCGCGGCGGTGGCGCTCATGTGGGAGAGAAGCGCCAGGGTCTCAGGACGCCGGCCGGCGTCGCGGTCGAAACGAATGCCGTTCCGCTCCAGCTCCGAAAGGCGCCGGTCCGTTTTGCGGTAAAAATGCACGATGCTCACAACGACGCGGCGCGTGTAGCTGGAGAGCTCCCGGCTTAAACGCGAGAACCGCTCCCGGTGGTATTCGTGCGGTGTGGCGGTCGAGATCACAATGGGATCGTACCGCCAGACGGCCCGGTCGGACCCGAGTCGCTCGGAGAGAATCTTGAACGTGGCCAACCGCCGGGCCAGAGCGGGGAGTTTGGGCTCCAGCCAGAGCGGGTAATCGTTCAGGGTGAAGAGGAAGTAGTAGGCGTAACCGCGGCTGTCCAGCTCCGGGAGGTGCTCGATCATCGGTTGCGGGTTCTTGGACCAGAAGACGAACGCATCGATGTCCTCGGGAAGGAGGGAGATACGCGACACCTGCTTGGAGTTGAACGGATTGGGAACCAGGCAGTATCCCGCCCGGACGCGGTTCATGAACCACGGCGCGAAAAACGCGGGGATATCCGTCCGCCTACTGGCTGAAACGATCATCATCGCCGCCCTTGTACTGCAAGTATGGCCTGTCGCCCGCCGACACTACGTGGTCGCCCCCTTTTTTCTCACCAACTCGCGCCGCCCCCCGCCGCCAATCTTAGCAGAAACCGGGTTGTGGATGTGACCCGCGGCGCCGCGGGGCGTCTTGCGCGGGAGGTGCGGACAACATGCGGATGGCAGGCAGCAGAATATCGCGAGGTGTCAAGAGGCTATGACGGCTATTCTTCTATGGGTTGCAGGGTGCAGCGATCGGCGAGCGAACTCAGTAGCTTCGCCTGATCGGCATACGGAGCCTCCCCGAAGACTCCCACGACAAAGCATCCAAGGCGCACGATGATCCCGGATCCGAGCGTGCGATCCGAGAAGCGGAAGCCGTCCGAGCCGATCGAGGGCACCTCCGCGACGACAGCGCCCGAAAGAACGTAATGGTCGCGGAGCTTCTCCAGCGCCTCGTGTGCCTCGCCGAGGGGGTCGCTCTCGAAGACTTGCACCTCCCGGCCTTCGATGTCGTACGTCGCCAAGACGCCGCCGCGGAGAAACGCGTGGCCGAGAAGGTCGGTGGCCACGTACCGCTCGCTTTGCGGAACGAGGCCTTCCGGAGGCCAGTCGACCAGAACCGCCGGCAGTGATTTGTCGCCCGGGGCGGCCTCACAGACGTGCGCGATGGATCGTTCCAGCATGTGGATCAAATCGGGGCGCTCGTCGTCGGCTTCGGCGTGAACGTAGATGTTCCCCTTCCATGCCGCCGCCACGTTTCCGGACCGGTGGCCTTCCGCACCCCAGTCGCGACGCTCGACCTCGGGCGTAAGGCCGCTCCGGTAGATGCCGAATGCGCCCAGGATTCCGCCCATGTCGAAAACGTCCACTGTGACGCAGGCCGTCGGGTCATCGCCCAGCTGGTAGCGGACGTGGGTCAGCGAGCGGAAGCCATACGAAACGTATCGCTCCGCCCCGCCGTCCAAGTATTCCCACAGGGTGCCGGGGAAATACTCAACGGGACCTTCGACCCAACGCCATTCCCCGAGCGAAGCCGGAGCCGGGAGCAACTGCCAGAGATCGGTTTCGACAATGTGCGGCTCCTTGGCGCCGAGCGAGCCGCATAGCGCGGCGGCAATAGTCACTGCACACATGACAAACTGCAAGATCATCGTCCCCCTAAACCGGCGCGAAATCGAGCAACCGGTGGGCCTCAAGCAACCCGTCTCGTGTCCGCCGTCCGAAGGGACACCCGGCGTCGCACTGGCCCGCGCATCGCGCGCACGCTGAGGCCGAGCGTCCGGCGGGCAACGCCCGGTAGCGCCGCATGGCTTCTTTCTCGCGGCCATAATACTTGAAATACATGGCGTACCGCATCACGTCCGCCACCGCGACTCCGCGCGGGCAGCGCGCCTCGCAGGTACGACAAAAGCGGCAGTATTGGCCGATCATCTCGTCGCGATACCGACGGAGCATGTCGGCCTCGGACTGGGAGAGTTTCACGCCCACCGCGGCAGTGAGTTCTTTGATCCGGTCAAAGTTGGTGATGGTGACTGCGACGCTGGAGACATCCGGGTTGCCGAGCGCCCATTTTACCGTCGCCTGGCGGAACGACAGCCCACCGGCTTCGAGATCTTTGATCTCCCCGGCGCGGTTGCCGGCGTTGACCTTGAACACGATCGCGCCCATGCCGCGCTCCGCCGCGCGGCGCAGGATCTCCGCCTGGTCGGGGTACGACACGAAATCGTATTTGAAGAGGAATACCTCGAACCGGCCGTCCTCGATGGCCGCGTTGAGACACTCCTGCATCCCGCCGCAATGCCCGGAAAGCGCCATGTGCCCGACCTTGCCTGCGCGTTTGGCCTCTTCGATGGCGTCGAACCACGCCTCGTCGCGCACATCGGACGGCGTACAGACCTCGAAGGTTCCGTAGACATCGATGTGGTCGGTGCCCAAACGGCCGAGGCTGCGATCGATGGAATCCAGGATCCTTTGTTTGGGCGTTCCCGGCCGCATCGTCGCGCCGGTGACGATGACCAGATCGTTACGGCGGACGCCGATCGCGCGGATCGCCCTGCCCAGCGCCGCCTCCTCCCGACCGTCCAAATATTCGCCGGAGGTGAAGAAGGTCGTGACCCCGGCGTCAATGGCGGCCCGCATCAGCGGCGCATTGTCTACACCGTGGGCGCCGAAGGTCAGTTCCGAAACTTTCAATCCCGTTTTCCCGAGTTCGCGGTAGCGCATGCCGGTGCCGCCGGCGGGACCCGCCTCCTTTTTGCGGGGCCCACAGCCCCACAGCGCCAACCCCGATGTGGTGGCGGCGGCGAGCTGAAGGAAACTGCGGCGATCGATCCTGTTCCCAGTGCGTTTCATAGGAACCCTCCGTTCCCGATGCCTCATGGACAGCGGTGCCCCCCCGGCCACTGCCGCCGGCTGCACTCCACTCTAACAGAAAGCCGGCCGCGACGGTAAGCGGCGGGTTATCCCACAACATAACAATGGCTTGCCAGACTGGATCGGCGGGCGATACCGTTCGTGGTGGGTTTTCCGACGCCGCACTGAACCATTCGCGCTCTCAAACGTCTTATCGGACGTGACCAGACGCCCTGGAGGAACCGATGCCGCGAGAAGACGCGGAGCTCCTGGCGAAAGCGAGTCGAGGTGACCAGTCCGCATTCGCCGCGCTCTATGCCATGTACGAAACGGATCTATATCGGTTCGTGTTCCACCTGGCCGGCGGTCCGGAAGGGGCGGAAGAGCTGTTTCAAGAAACGTGGCTCCGGGCCGTGCGGCACCTGGGCCGGAGGCCGGTTCTCGATTTCAAGAGATGGTTGTTCGCGATCGCGGCCAACCTCCACCGCGATGAGTTGCGGAAGAAAAAGATCCGGCGTTTGGTCTTCAGCGACCAGCCGATCGACACAGATGACGCCGAGAGCGGAGCGCGGGAGCGCCCGGCGGCAACGTCGGGTGTGAAGCCGGTCGCCGACGGGTTTGCGATTCGCGACGCGTTGAGAAAAGCGATGAAGAAACTCACACACCGGCAACGCACGATATTCGTCCTGATGTATGTCGAGGGTTGGAAGATCCGCGAGGTGAGCGAGCTTCTCGGCAAACCCGAGGGCACCGTGAAATCCACGCTGCACCGGGCGCTGGAGATCCTGCGCGGGGAACTGAAGGAGTTCCGATAGGGAGGCGATGCCCATGGAATGCCGTCACGTTCAAGAAGCCCTCGGTAGTGGCCTGGACGCAGACGCTGCCGTCGGGCGGCACCTGGAAAGCTGCGAGCGGTGCCGGCGTTTCGCCGCGGATCTACAGTGGATCCGCGCGTTGTGC
>JBGSIK010000249.1:0-4723 GCA_041742575.1 Candidatus Krumholzibacteriia bacterium | reverse complement strand
GCGGCAGCCAGGCGCTCAAGGAAGTCGCGGCGCTCATCAAGTCCAGCTGCCGTGAGATCGACCTGGTGAGTAAATACGGCGGCGACGAGTTTGGCATCCTGCTCCCGCAGACGAAGATCGACGGCGCGGTCAAGGTGACCGAGCGAGTGCTCCGCGCGGTCGAGCAGCACAACTTCAACAACGAGGTCCCCGGCCTGCTCACGTGCAGCGCTGGGGTATCGGCGTTTCCGCGGGACGGCCAGACTCCGAAGGACTTGATCTCAGCGGCGGACAAGGCCCTCTATCAAGCCAAGCGATCCGGAAAGAACTTGGTTCTCACCACCGAAGACCTGATCAAGGAACTAACAGAGTAAAAAATAGACACTTGCCCTATTCTCCGGCGGCGTATTAAGGTGTTAGGAGTGTTTGCGGGAAGGAGCTTTATGGCACTCATCGACAAGATTCGCAATCGGGAAGCATGCCTCGGTGTGATCGGACTCGGATACGTGGGGTTGCCGTTACTGGTCGAGTTCGCCCGCGCGGGCTTTCGAGCAGTCGGCGTGGACATCGATGGGCGGAAGGTGGCCCGCGTCAACGAGGGGGACAGCTACATCAAGGACGTGCCCTCGAGCGATCTGCGACGATTCCTCGACGCGGGGAAACTGACCGCCACGACCGATTTCAGTGTGCTGGCCGACGTGGACACAGTCGACATTTGCGTGCCCACGCCGTTGCGCAAGACTCGAGACCCGGACATCTCGTTCATCGTCTCGGCCGTCGAGAAGATCCAGGGCCACGTCCACGACCAGATGCTGATCGTTCTTGAAAGCACCACGTATCCCGGCACTACGGAGGAAGTCATCCTTCCCATGTTGCAGTCCGATTCGTTCGTGGTGGGGCGAGACTTCTACCTCGCTTTCTCGCCCGAGCGCGTCGACCCCGGGAACAAGGACCACAATACACGGAACATCCCCAAAGTGGTGGGAGGGGTCACCCCCAAATGCACCGAGGTGGCGTCGGCGCTGTACTCCGCGACATTGAGCAAGATCGTGCCCGTCAGCTCCGTCCGCGTCGCCGAAACTGTGAAATTGCTGGAAAACACTTTCCGCAGTGTGAACATCGGCCTGGTCAACGAGATCGCGCTCATGTGCAACAAGATGGATATCGACGTGTGGGAGGTCATCGACGCCGCGGCCACAAAGCCGTTCGGCTTCATGCCGTTCTATCCCGGACCGGGGTTGGGCGGGCACTGCATCCCCATCGACCCGTTTTACCTGTCGTGGAAGGCGAAGCTGAGCGGTTTCGAGGCGCGCTTCATCGTGCTGGCCGGTAAGATCAACGGCTCGATGCCGGAATACGTCGTGCACAAGATCGCGGACGCGCTGAACGGACAGAAGAAGAGCTTGAACGGCTCCAAGATCCTCATCCTGGGCGTGTCGTACAAAGCCGACATCGACGACATACGCGAATCTCCGGCGTTGGATATAATCGGCTTGTTGCAGCGAAAAGGGGCCGAGGTGGTTTATCACGATCCGCTGGTCGAGCCCCAACACCATGAGCTCGCCCACCTTCGGGGGATCGCGCTCACCGCCGAGGAGATCGGCTCGTGCGACTGCGCGGCCATCGTGACCGGTCATCAGGGTGTGGATTACCGAATGGTGTTGAAGCACATCCCCGTGCTGGTCGACACCAGAAACGTGCTCAAAGGTATTCGATCGGACAAGATCGTCAAACTGTGACAGGGGCGGCGCGGGGCAAGGAAACACGCCCACAGAGGAGGCAGGCCGAATGGCGACGTACCTCGTGACCGGGGGCGCCGGATTTATCGGGTCCAACATCGTGAGCGAGCTCCTCGCACGCGGGGAGCGCGTCCGGGTATTGGATAATTTCTCTACCGGCCGCGAGGAAAACGTGGCCGACCGTGCCGAACTCGTGCGCGGGGACATCCGGGATTTCGACACGGTGGACAGGGCCGTGACCGGCGTCGATTTCGTCGTTCATCAGGCCGCCCTGGCGTCCGTCCAGAGGAGCATTGACAACCCGTCCGAAAGCAACCAGGTCAACGTGCAGGGGACTTTGAACCTGCTCGAGGCCGCCCGCAAACACAAGGTACGCCGGTTCGTGTATGCCTCTTCGTCCTCGGTCTACGGCGACAGCAAGCAGCTCCCGAAGGTGGAGACGATGGCGCCCAATCCGAAGTCGCCTTACGCGGTAAGCAAGCTCGGCGGAGAGTGGTACTGCCGGGTTTACAGCGATATCTTCGGGCTACCGACCGTGTCCCTGAGGTACTTCAATGTCTTCGGACCGCGGCAGGACCCGAAGTCCCAGTACGCGGCGGTCATCCCGATTTTCGTCCGCGATCTGCTGGCAAAGAGAGCATCGACCATATTCGGCGACGGCAAACAATCTCGAGACTTCACGTTCGTCCGCAACGTCGTGGCTGCCAACCTGCTGGCGTGTCAGGCGAACACGGACGGGGCCAAGGTGTACAACGTAGCGTGTGGCGAACGATACGACCTGAACCAGTTGCATTCCCGGCTGCGGGAGCTCGTGGGGGTGGAGCTGGCCCCGGTGTACGCCGCTGCCCGGACGGGCGACGTGAAGCATTCGCAGGCTGATATTGGTGCGATCGAACGCGAGCTCGGATTTCGCGTCGAAATCGGTTTCGAGGAGGGGCTCAAACGCACCGTGGAGTGGTACCGCGGCTCGGGCGCGGCAAAAGGGTAACGAGGGCACGACACCCCGCATTGCGGAGCCCAGGGGTCATATCCGGTCGGACACATAACGGATGGGGAAGGAATCATGAGTGCCGCACGTCGCTGTTCAGTTGCCGTCCTGGCGATGGTGTTTCTGGTTGCCGTCATGGATCTGCCGTTGTACGCGCAGCAAGCGCTTTCTTCGGCGGACTACCGGGTCGGGGTGGGCGATCGGCTCTATCTTTCGGTCGATCAACGTCCAGATTTGAACCGCGAGCTGGTAGTAGAGGAAGGCGGTGTCGTCAAGCTTCCGGTAATCGGAGATGTGGCGGTGGTCGGGCTCACGGTGCAAGAAATAGAGAAGAAGCTGCTCGAGGCGCTGCGCGACTACTATCCCAGCGTCACCAAGATCAGGCTCACGATCCGCGAAGCTGTGAGCCAGCTGATATACATCAACGGACAGGTGGGGAATCCGGGCAAGTACAACTTCCACAAGTCCCCGAGCCTCTGGGAGGCGATCCGTGAGGCCGGAGGCCCAACGCCGACGGCGTCACTGGATAACGTGCGGGTGGTCAAGGACCGGTCGAAGGGCGGACAGAGCAAGGTCTACAATGTGCTGAGCGCCCTGGAGACCGGGACCTTGGATCAGCTACCCGACCTCGAGGCGGGCGATACGGTCATCGTGCCGACGATTGCGGAGGTTTACACCGGTTCGTTTGGTGTCAATGTGTACGGGGCGGTGGTGAAACCGGGGATTTACAAACTGCAATCCCGCCAGGACCTGGTGAGCGCTGTCCTCACCGCCGGCGGGTCAACACAGCTGGCCGCACTGGAAAAAGTCAACATCATCCGGTCGAATCCAGACGGCTCCATATCGACCGCCACGGTGGACTTCAAGTCGTACCTCGAACTGGGGGACCCGCTCGGGAATCCGATGCTCAAGCCCGGGGACACCGTGCACGTGCCGACCAAGGGGCGTTTGAAACAGCTCACGGAGGCGGACCTGACTGTGGTGCTGAGCATCTTGACCACGACGCTGTCGGCGGTGGCGCTCATCTATGCGATTCAGGACGACAAGCAAGACAACAACTAGCCGGCCGCCTTTTGAACGAAGATGAGGAAGTTAACACCAGAAGATCACAGCGGTTACAAGCTCAACCTCACAGAGTACGTGCGTGTACTGTGGCGGAAGAAACATCTGATCATAATCCCGCTGTTCTTCGCCATGTTGGTCGCCTATGTGGGCTCCAGGTTCCTGCTGCCCGTCTATGAATCGAGTGTGGTGCTGCGCATCGAGAATCCGGGGATGGTGACGCAGGAGGTTCAGCGCCTGGTCCAGTCCGGAGCCGGACAACGGCTCCAAGACAGCGAAATGTCGGCGCGCGTCAAAGCCGATCTCACCAGCGGCGCTTTCCTGGATCAGCTGTCGCGGTTTCTCGGCTTCGACCGCGATCCCAACGTGATCCGCAAGGCGGAGGCGGCAAAACAGACGCTTTACCCCGAAATGACGGTGGAGGAACTCGTGATGCGCCGGCTCCGCACCACGCTGCGCAACAGGATCGATGTGCGCCGCGCGGGACCGGGGCTCTTCGAAGTCGCCTACATGGACGCCAATCCGGAAGCTTGCTACATCATTGCGGACGCCATGAGTAAGCTTTACATAGAGGAGCAGCAGAAATCCAAGATCCTGGGACTGCGCGAAGTGAGCGATTTCAGCGACGAGCAACTCGCGGTTTACAAGGAGCGGCTTCAGAGGTCGGAAGGTGAACTCGAGCGCTTCGAGCAGAACATGACTCGGACGACCGCTGCGGCGAATCCGGTGGGGGAGGGCAACGTCGGCTTGGCCGAGTCCCTGCAACGGCAGCTCGAAGTCGAGGTCGAAGATCGTCGGACGATCATCGAGAACGTGGAGCAGCAGCTCAAACAGCATGTGGGCATCACCTTCAACACCGATCGCATACGTGAGGACCGCCAGATACAGAACCTGCGCAGTGAGTTGGTCAACGATCTGGAGGCGGCCCTCATTCTTCAACTCAAGGGTGCGGGTG
>JBGSIK010000248.1:0-2269 GCA_041742575.1 Candidatus Krumholzibacteriia bacterium | reverse complement strand
GCGAAACTTCCGCAAGCGCCGGCGCCCGCCCGTCCGCGGCCGTCGGCTCGGGAACGGGAACGGCGAGGGTGGCCAGCGCCGCTATACCGACCTGGATGTTGTCCACCGTGAAATCGGGATCGAGGTAAACCAAGAGGTCGTTCGAGCTGTGGTAGTAAGGATTGAAATCGGGATCACCCCAGTCCCAGGCCTCTTCGTGGTTCACGGCGGCGTAGCCCTGGTTCCAGAACGAGGCGTGATCGCCCCACCACGCGCCGGCGTAGACGTGCAGCACGTAGGGAGCGGTGGTGTAAAGATCGGCGCAGTCGACGATGATGGCGGCGAGCCACTGCGAGGCCACGTTGGTCTCGATCTCGAGGTCCTTGGGGGCGCCGGATTGCCACCATCCCGCCATATCGAAGTTGAGCACCCCGGCGATCGCGAGGCCGGTCGACGACGCCCAAGCCGCGTAGTTCTGGCTTCCCCGCAGGCCCTGGTCCTCGCCGGCGAAGCAGATGTAGCGGATAGAATATTCGAAATCGTGCGCGGCGAGGATCTCAGCGGCCGTCAACACCGCCGCCGCGCCGGACCCGTTGTCATCAGCGCCGGGCGCGCTGGTTGTGGGCACCTCGCTCGTGGAGTCGAAGTGACCGCAGATGATATAGAAGGAGTCGGGGTAGACGGTTCCGGTCTGCGTCGCCTCCACGTTCCACATGGTGCGACTGTTGTACACGAAGGATCGTAACACTGGAGCGAGGCCGTAACCGGCGAACACGCCGCCGATGGACTCCGCCACCGCCTGGTGGTTCGCGGCGTAGCTGTAACGGGTCCCAAAATCCTGCAGCCACTGGATCTTCTCGCTCACGCCGGTCCACTCCACCTCGGACACCATGGCCGCGATGGCCGGGTCGGGTGTGTCGAGCATCTCCCGCTGCTGCGGCGCGGACCGTGTTGCGGCCGGCGCTCCTTCGATGGGGAAGACGGCGCAACCCGTGCCGGCAAGCGCCATCACTGCATCGGGTTCCCCGGAAACCAGAAACACACCGCTACGCTCCCCGAGGACAACGACTCCGGCCGCCATGGCCGCGGCGGGCAGCTCTCCGCGAGTCCGCACCAGAAAGAGGTTGTCCGGGAGCGCTTTCCCGGAAAGATCGAAGGGCCGGAGCGCCGGATGGCCCGCCCGCGCGTTGACTGCCGCCGGGGTGCGCCCCGGGGTGGTGGCGACAAGGTAGGTCACGGATCCCAGGTTCAGGGCGACCGCAACAAAAATCGCGAACAAGGCAGCAGCGAGCGAAAGGCGGCGGAGGCTCATGATCGGGTCCTTCCAGGCGACCGAACGGCAGCGAAAACAGGTTTCAGCAAAACGAGCGACAACCGACCCCGGGGCGGACCCCGATGGGCTTTTCTTGCATAATTATACCCCACGCGAAGTACACGCCGCAACAACGGCCCGATCCCGGACGCCACGCCGTCATCGCGGGCAACATCACCCTCAACATCGTATTGACACCGGGGACCTCCGGCCGATACAGTTGAGGCAGCACACTTTTCGCCTCGCCGGTTCGCGACCTGTCAAACGCGCTCTTCAGGGAGGGTAATCATGTCTCGTCTAGACGGCTTCACACGATGGTGCCCCCGAGTTCTTCTATTGTTGGGTTTGTTCGTCCTCATGGGATGTTCTTCTGAGGATCCGGTTTGTCCTACGCCGGTGGTGCCGGCGCCGGATCCCGTGGTGTGGATCAGCTACCGCGACAACACGTTCGGGGACCTCAAGGTGGCAGCAAAGAAGGAACGCTCATGGGCGCGCGAAACGATCGACAGCAATGGTGACGTGGGCTACTACACTTCCATCACCGTCGATGCGCAAGGGAACCCGCATATCAGTTACCGGGACGCGACGAACCAGGACCTCAAGTACGCAGTGATGGCCGGCGGCTCCTGGACTATTGAGACCGTGGACGCAGTGGGGACCGTGGGTGGGGAGACGTCGATTGCCGTTGATGCCCAAGGCAGGCCGCACATCAGCTATCATGACTACACCAACGTAGACCTCAAGTATGCGGTGAAAAGCGGAGGCTCGTGGGCCATTGGGATCGTCGACGCCGCGGGCAATGTGGGTTACTACACCTCCATCGCTATCGATGGCCAGGGAAACCCGCACATAAGCTACCAAGACGGTACCAACGTGGACCTCAAGTATGCGGTGAAAACGGGTGGTACTACCTGGACACCCGTGACCGTCGACGGCGCCGGTAATACGGGCTATTTCACTTCCTTGAAGATCGATGCC
>JBGSIK010000247.1:0-11471 GCA_041742575.1 Candidatus Krumholzibacteriia bacterium | reverse complement strand
CCACGGCTTTGACGAGATCCGTGTAGTACGACGAGAACCAAGCGGCCGCGTATCCGCCGTATGATCCGCCGCCGAGCCCCACCCGCGCCGGATCGACCAGGCCGCGGTTCACGAGATATTGAATCCCGTCCGCGATGTCGTCGAACTCCTTTCCCGCCGGGTCCCCGAGCGTCGAGAGCGGGCGCGCCACGCCGTATCCGGTGCTGGAACGGTAATTGGGAAGGAAGACGAAATAACCGCGCCCGCACAGCACCTGGACCGGGTTCGAGTAGTTCGTGCACCATCCATTGGTGTAGTGCGACTCGGGGCCGCCGTGGACCTCGATGACCAGCGGGTACCCCTTGCCCGCCTGATAGTCGACGGGGTAGTACAAGAGACCTTCAATCTCCAGTCCGTCGCGCGCGGCGTACGTCACGATCTCGCCCCTTGCCAGCTTCCGCTCTTTTATCCACGAGTTGAGGTCGGTCATCCGCTGGGGTTTGCCTTTGCCCGTCCAATAGAACACCTCATTGGCGAATGTGGGCGACGAGGCGGTGAAAGCCATCGCCGCGAAACCCGGAGTGTAGCTCGGGGCCCCGAATACGAAACCGGTTTGCCCCGAATGCAGGATCGGCCTGCGCTTGCCGCCTGTCGCTTTGACCGAGCTCAGTGTGTTCCACATTCCCTCGCCGGCAAGGTAGACCACGGTGTCGTCGTTCTTCCACGCCACCCACTCGACGTGACCGGCGAACTCAGGTTCCGTGAGATTGAGGGCCTGCGTGCCGTCGACCGGTTGTACCAGCACCTGGCTTACCGCGTGGTCGCTCGTGCTGAGCGCCGCGGTGTAAGCGATCCGTTTGCCGTCGGGGCTGAACTTGAAGTTGCCCAGCTTCCCGGGGTTGTCCGACCACTTGCGGTAGGTACCGCTCTGCGTGTCGTAGAGATAAATGCGCTGGAAAACGTAGCCGTGGTCGACGAGGTTCTTCTCGGAGGCCCCGAGCGCGATGTGGCGCCCGTCGGGACCGAATTCGAATGCCCACACCGTGATGTCGGTGGTGAGCCGCTGAGGTTCCCCCTCGGCGCGGTAGTCCACCACATCGACCATGTACAGGTTGCGCTGTTCGATGTCTTCTTCGTAGTAGATGAAGTTGTAACCCTTCTTCTCCAAGTCCTTCTCTCGTTCGCTCTCGGGTTCGACGGCAGTGTACGCCAGCCGGGTGCCGGAAGGGTGCCATCGGTAGGTGATCACATCGCTCTTGCAGTTCGTGGTCTGGACGGCCTCGCCCCCGTCCGCGGGTATCGTCCACACCTGAGTCTTGGCCTTGTCGCCCCGACGCAAGCGAAAAGATATCGCCTTTCCGTCCGGGCTCCATTGCACCGAACTCACGTTCACCTTGCCGGTGACGAACGGGCGTCTCTCGCCCTTCTCGATCGAGACGACGTAGAGCTCACTGTACGCGCCGCCCGGATCGTCATCGATCGGACGAGCGACGGAAACGGTGTACGCAATCCACCTGGCGTCCGGGCTCAGCTCGGCAGACGTGGCGAAGCGGGTGTTGATCACGTCCTCGGGGCTGAACACGTCTTTCGTAGCGGCCGGCGCAGTGGCGGTCGCGGCCATGAGCTGCGCCTGGTCGACGCCGGCCACCATCGCGGCCAGGACGATAATCGCTATCAACGAATGAATAACACCCTTCATGTCGTGGACTCCTCTCTCGGCGCGGGGAGAAACGGGCTTGGCGACGCGGTCGAGGCGCCGGACCGAGCCGGATTGCCATAGTGCCGCATCTGGTTCGGACGCGCAAGGATTTCGTTCTCTACCCGGTGGTGCGGGCGCGCCGGCAAGGGCGCCGCGGGGAAACAGGCCCCGGCGCGATCGTCTCCGAGAAAGACTGTTGACACTCGCGGATAAATGAGTATCATATGCAGTCAAATATCAGCCCCGGATCGTGATCGCACCGGGGCCAGGCAAAAAAACAACACGTCGTGTTGGTTTTTTTATTCAACCGTCCGTCAACACCCGTTATACACATCAACGTCCCGTCTGAAGCTGCTCAGGGTGACGATCGTGTGGAAGGAGACACATAATGTCCAACTACGTAGCCGAGTTGATGGCGAGAGTCAGAGAGAAAAACCCATCCGAACCCGAATTCCATCAGGCGGTGCAAGAAGTGACGGAATCGGTCGTCCGCGTCCTCGACGCTCGCCCGGAATATCGCAAACACAAGATCCTCGAGCGCATCATAGAGCCGGAACGCGTGATCATGTTCCGCGTTCCCTGGGTCGATGACCAGGGCGATGTGCACGTCAACCGTGGTTTCCGCATCGAGATGAACAGCGCGATCGGCCCTTACAAAGGCGGCCTGCGTTTCCATCCCTCGGTGAACCTCGGCATCCTCAAGTTTCTCGCCTTCGAGCAGGTGTTCAAGAACAGCTTGACGACGCTTCCCATGGGCGGGGGCAAGGGCGGGTCGGATTTCGACCCCAAGGGCAAGAGCGACGGAGAGGTGATGCGGTTCTGCCAGAGTTTCATGACCGAGCTATTCCGCCACATCGGGCCGAATACCGACGTGCCCGCGGGCGACATCGGCGTCGGGGCCCGGGAGATCGGTTTCCTCTTCGGCCAGTACAAGCGTTTGCGCAACGAGTTCACCGGCGTGCTCACGGGCAAGGGCCTCAACTGGGGCGGATCGCTCATCCGTCCCGAGGCGACAGGCTACGGCGCGGTCTACTTTGCCGCCGAGATGCTGGGCACGAAGAACGATTCCATAGAGGGCAAGAAGTGCCTGGTTTCCGGATCGGGTAACGTGGCCCAGTTCACGGTGGAGAAGATCCTGCAGTTGGGCGGGAAAGTCCTTACCTTGTCCGACTCCGCCGGGCACATATACGACGAGGAGGGGATCGACAGCAAGAAGCTCGAGTTCGTGATGGAGCTCAAAAACGTTCGCCGCGGGAGGATCAAGGATTATGCCGGCAAGTTCAAATCCGCGGTCTACAAGCCGATCGATCCCAATGCCGACTCTAACCCGCTCTGGGATCACAAGGCCGATTGCGCGTTCCCGTCCGCGACCCAGAACGAAATCAACAAGAAAGACGCGGAACATCTGGTGAAGAACGGCGTGAGAGTCGTGTCCGAGGGCGCGAACATGCCGTCGACGCCGGATGCGGTCGAGGTCTTCCTCGGGCACAAGATCCTGTACGGTCCGGGCAAGGCGGCCAACGCCGGTGGAGTGTCCGTTTCGGGCTTGGAGATGTCGCAGAACAGCATGCGCCTCTCCTGGTCGCGCGAGGAAGTGGACAGCCGGTTGCAGGTGATCATGAAAGACATCCACAAGGCGTGCCTGGAGGCCAGCAAAGAGTTCAGCACCGGCGACAACTACGTCGACGGCGCGAACATCGCCGGCTTCCTCAAGGTGGCCGACGCGATGATGGACCACGGCGTGGTGTAGCGGGCGCTTCACGCCCAGGGTCACACAAAAACGGAGTGGACGTTGTTCCACTCCGTTTTTATCATTGGATGGCAACCAAAAGGGGCCCGGTGTCGATGGAGTGGCGCAAATGAGATCTATCGACGATTTCGAACGGGAACGGGGGGTTTCCTCCCGGTTCCTGCAGTTCCAGGACCTCATGCGCCACCGGGTCCGGGACATCCTGTTGGTGTCGAGCCTGTACGATTCGTACATCCTGTCCGAGGACGGGAGCTTTTACGAGTCTCTGCTCTCCGAGTACGTCGGTTTCGGTCTCACCCAGATCCCGCAGATCACCCGTGTCTCCAACGGGGTGGCCGCGATCGAGCTTGTTGGAGGGCCCAGTCGATTCGATCTCATCATCACTTCACTGCACCTCGGTGACATGCATGCGCTCGACCTGTGGAGACGCCTGAGGGAGCTGGGCGTCGTTGCGCCGATCGTGGTGCTAACCTACGACACCCGGGAGCTGAACGAGCTCGTGGACAGCGGCGACGCGACGCGGTTCGACAAGGTTTTCATCTGGCAGGGCGAACACCGGATCTTCCTTGCGATCATCAAGTCGGTCGAGGATCGGCTGAACATCAAAGACGATACCGCGCTGGTCGGCGTCCAGACGATCATTCTGATCGAGGACAACGTCAAGTTCTACTCTTCCTACCTGCCGCTGATCTACACCGCTGTGTTTGAGCATACGCAAGCGCTCATAAGCGAAGGGGTCAACCCCGCGCACAAGTTGCTGAGGATGCGGGCGCGTCCGAAGATCATTCTTTGCAGCACGTACGAGGAGGCTTGGGAGTATTTCGAGAAGTATCATGAGACTGTCCTCGGTGTCATATCGGACATCGAATTCCCGCGGGGTGGGGCGGTCGACGCGCAGGCGGGATTCGAGTTTGCTCGCGAGGTCAGAAAGTGGCACGCCGACATCCCTGTCCTGCTGCAGTCGCAGGACGTGGGCAGCAGGGCCAAAGCGGAAGCGTTGGGGGTGTCGTTTCTTCTCAAGGACTCCGCCACCCTGCTGCGCGAGCTCAGGCAGTTCATGATCGACCATTTCGGTTTCGGTGACTTCGTATTCCGACTGCGCGACGGCACCATCGTGGGCCGCGCCAGCGACCTGCGTTCTCTGGAAGCCGCGATTCAAACCGTGCCGGACGAAAGCCTCGAGTACCACGGTGAACGCAACGATTTCTCCAAGTGGCTCAAGGCAAGATCGGAATTGTTGCTCGCGTTCAGACTTCGACCGGTGAAGCTATCCGATTTCCAAACAAAGACCGAGCTGCGCCCGTACCTGATCGATCAACTGCAGGGACACCGCCATGAGCAGCACCTGGGCAGCATCGTTTACTTCGATCCGGCCACCTACGACGAGACACGAAGTTTTGCGCGTGTCGGCTTGGGCTCCTTGGGGGGAAAGGCACGTGGGCTGGGGTTCGCGAGCTCACTCATCAGCACGCATGGACTGGGAGAGCGATTTGATGGCGTTCTCATCGCCGTGCCGCCCTCGGTGATTCTCGGCTCCGACGTTTTCGATCTGTTCCTCTCGGAAAACGGGCTCTCGGATTTCGCGATCCGCTCCACGGACGACGAAGAGATCTTGCTACGTTTTCTGCAAGCACGGTTCCCGCCGGAGGTGACGGCCAAACTGGATTCCTATCTTGCCATCGTGCGTGAACCGCTTTCCGTGCGTTCTTCCAGTCTTCTCGAAGACTCGAGGTTCATGCCCTTTGCCGGCGTGTACGACACGCACATGGTCCCCAACAACCATCGTGAACGGCAAGTCCGGCTGCACGATCTTGTCGACGCAGTCAAACGCGTGTACGCGTCCACTTTCTATCAAACGGTCAAATCGTACATCAAAACCACGCCCTATCGTCTGGAAGAGGAGAAGATGGCGGTGGTCGTCCAAAAGCTGGTCGGCACCGCGCACGGGCGCCGGTTCTACCCCGACCTCTCCGGGGTGGCGCGCTCTTACAACTTCTATCCCATCACACCGATGGCGCCGGCGGACGGCATAGCCTCGGTGGCGCTCGGACTCGGCAAAACGGTCGTGGAGGGTGGCCCCACGGTGCGATTTTGCCCGCGGTTTCCGAGACACGTAGTGCACTTCGCTACGGTGGAAGACGTTCTGAAATACTCGCAAAAAGAGTTTCTCGCACTGGAGCTGCCCGATGCCGACGCGCCCGTAGACGTGCGCTTGGAACCGGGCCGCGGCACGAGCCTGGTCAGGTGTTCGCTGGAAGAAGCGGAAGCGGACGGAACGCTCGCGGTCGCCGGTTCGACGTACTCGCGTGAGAATCACGCCATTTACGATGGGGTGTCGAGGAAGGGTGTGCGACTGGTGACGTTGGCCCCGATTCTGAAGAACGACCTGCTACCGTTGCCCCAGATCCTCGATCAACTCCTCGATTTGTGCTCCATGGGAATGAACAGCCCCGTCGAGATCGAATTCGCCGTCAAAATGTCGGGGACGCCAGGGAGGCCGGCCGAGTTTTATCTGCTCCAAGTCCGGCCGATGGTGGTCGATCAGGAGCTGGAGCGGCTCAGCATCCTGGAGACGCACCCCGATGATCTGATTTGTCGAAGCAGTTCAGTGCTGGGCAACGGAACGGTCAGGGACATCCACGATGTTGTGGTTGTCGACCACCACCGTTTCAACCGCAGCGACAGTGTCAAGGTCGCGGCCGAAGTCCGAAACTTCAACATGGAACTGGTGGACAGCAAGATATCGTACCTGTTGATCGGGGTGGGGCGTTGGGGATCGGCCGATCCCTGGCTCGGTATCCCCGTTCGCTGGCAGGACATCAACGGTGCGAGAATCATCGTGGAGGCGGCGCTGAAGGACGTCAAAGTGGCCCCCTCGCAGGGGACCCATTTCTTCCAGAACATCACGTCTTCCAAGATCGGGTACATCACCGTGCATGACAGGGGCGGGGGATTCGTAGACTGGGACTGGCTGGCGGGACAAACCGCGGTCAAGGAAGTTCAGTATACCAGACACTTGCGGTTCGACCGTCCGATCAGCGTTTTCATGGATGGGCACCGGCGTAACGCGATCATTTTGAAGCCTGGCGCCAACGAGGAATAGCGGCACGCGCAGACGGGCGTGCTGTGGAGGTAAGAACTTGGGACTTTCCCCGGAACAATTCCGTGTCGGATCTCTGGGCGCGCGGACGATTCCTTCTCCCCTGAAGCTCTCTCATGAGCGGGGCGACGGAATCGCGAATTATGTCTACGACGACACGTACGTGTTGTATCAGGTCACCAGCGAGGGAGGTGAGAGGATCCGATCCGACCTCAGGCTGGAGGTGGCGGGCCCACGCGAGAGCATCTTGTTCAACCCGCCCGACACGCGGGCCGCGATGGTCACGTGCGGCGGGCTGTCGCCAGGACTCAACAACGTGATCCGTTCCATGTATTTCGAGCTGCACTACAAGTACCAAGTCAAAGAGGTCATCGGCTTTCAGTACGGTTACCGCGGGATCAACCCGGCGCGGGGCCTGGAGCCGATCACGATCACGCCGGAGTTCGTCCGCACCATTCATAACGAAGGCGGATCCGTTCTGGGATGCTCGCGGGGAGCGGAGGAGACCTCCGTCATCGTCGATCGGTTGCAGGAGATGGGGCTCAGCATCCTGTTCTGCATTGGCGGGGACGGGACGTTGAAGGGCGCGCACGCGATTGCGGAAGAAGTGAGAGCGCGCGGCGCGCGGATCGCGATCGTCGGCGTCCCCAAGACGATCGACAACGACATTCCGTTCGTGTACAAGACGTTCGGGTTCGACACTGCGGTGGGAGTGGTGCGGGAAGCCCTTCAAGCGGCGCACACCGAGGCGGTGGGGACGCCGAACGGAATCGGGCTGGTGAAGGTGATGGGTCGCGATTCCGGTTTCATCGCTGCTTACGGCACTCTCGCCAGCACCGAGGTGAACTACTGCCTGATCCCCGAAGTGCCGTTCGATCTGTACGGCGAGGGAGGTTTGCTCGATCACCTCGATCGCCGGATCCGAAAGCGCGGTCACGCCGTCATCGTGGTGGCCGAAGGAGCGGGGCAGGAATTGTTCAAATCGGCCGCGCGAGCACGGGACGAATCGGGCAACATCCTCCACAGCGACATCGGCATTCTCCTCAGGGACGAGATCAACGCTTATTTCAAGCAGACCGATCTGTCCGTTTCTCTCAAATACATCGATCCCAGCTACATGATCCGAAGCGTGCGCGCGGACGCGAACGATGCCGTCTTTTGCGACAATCTGGCCCGCAGTGCGGTCCACGCCGGTATGGCGGGGAAAACGGACCTCGTGATCGGGTTGTGGCACGGCATCAATGTGCATGTGCCCATCCCGCTTGCCACCTCCTCCAGGAAAAAGGTCAATCCGGAAAGCACTCTGTGGCGAAACGTCACGGGGGCCACCGGCCAACCGCTGCGCATCGGCGGACAAGAAACGGTGCGCTGAGAAGAGTAGCGCGTTTTCATGTTGCGGGTGCTACGCGGCGGCAGTTATTTTTCGTGCTGTTGTATCGCGGCGCGAGCGGCTGCGATCACCAAGGAGGACAACATGCGTAACCGATATCTTTGGTGGTGTGCGCTGGCCGGCCTGTTTCTGCCCGCCGTTGTGGCGGCCCCGGTCTCGGCGCAGATCGAGGATCAACTGTCGGCGTACTCCGGGGTCAACGCGACCGGATACCTGCAGCCGCTCGCCGATTCTTTCGGCGCGGCGCTGAACTCCGGTTTCTATCGCTCCGCATACATCCCGACCACGGGCCTGCGCGTGAGCCTGGAGGTTCTCGTCATGGGTCTCTATTTCAACGACGATCAGCGAACTTTCCAGGCAAACACGGAGGGAGCGTTTTTTCCCGAGCAGACAGCGGCGGCGCCCACTGTCATCGGTTCGAACCGGGCGTTGATCATCGATGGATCGGGGGGAGCGATGTACGCCTTCCCGGGCGGGCTGGACATGGACTCGTTCGGCATGCTCGCGCCGCAATTGCGGCTCGGGGCCCTGTTCGGCACGGAAGCGGTGTTCCGATACGCAGTCGTGAATACGGGCGACTCGGAGATCGGCGATCTCAACCTCCTCGGCCTGGGGGCCAGACACAGCGTGTCGCAGTATTTCGGGAAGACGTTTCCCGTCGATCTCGCGATCGGATTCATATGGCAGAGCTTCACGGTGGGGGAAAACAGCCGCGGCGAGAACCTCATCGATTCCGACGCGTTGTCGGTGGGTGTGCAGGCCAGCAAGCGGCTGCCGTTCGGTTTCGCCACCTTCGAACCGTACACGGCACTGTCGTACGACTCCTTCCACATGAAGTTGGATTACGACAGCGAAACGAACGGCACCACGGAGCCGATCAAGGTCGATTTCGACCGGATGAACACGGGGCACTGGACGTTGGGCCTCAACCTCAATTTCGTGATCGCGAATCTGTACGCAGAGTACAACGTCGCGAGCACGAGCAGCTTCGGTTTCGGACTTGCGCTCGGCAACCTGGGATTTTAACGGAAAAGGAGTGGAGTCATGAGATCGGCACTATCATTGTTGGTCGCTTCGCTCCTGATTGTGATGGGGGGGGCAACCGGCTGTATCATGGAAGAGAAGGTCGTAGAGATAGTCGTGAACGGCGAGACGACGGCGGATTTCCAGCACGGCCCCTCGGCTTCCGAGTCGTTCACGGACGATTTCAGCGTGAATCTCGCCTCCGTGCTTGACCAAGCCCTGGCGGATGCAGGGTTCAGCCGCGGTGACATAAGATCGGCGTTTCTCAAAGGCGGCGCGTATGGGGTCACCGTGTTCTCCCACACCCACGACTGGGCGGTCGGGGGAGAAGTGTCGGTGCAGCGCATCGACGGCACGCCCGGTTCGCCGGCGGCGGTGCTGGAATACACTGTGCAATCGCTGGAAGGGGCGCTGGGCAAAACGACACCCGTCCCTCTGGTCGCGCCCGGGACCGAGGTGATCAACCAGGCGCTGACCGACTACCTCGCCGGCGGCGATCCGACGCTGCGTTTCGAGGTCATCAACGACGATGTCGAGCCGGCGCCCACCGCGGCTGATCCGATCCAGTTCGAATGGAAGATCTGGGTGCAGGTCCAGGCGATCGTCGAAGAGGAAACCGAAGTCCCCGATCCGTTCTGAGGATCGTTCATGGGGCGTTCGTTGTCGCGAACCACGCCGGAACATCCGCCGGGGCGCCGATGTTGACGGAAGCGAAGGCGGCGTGATACAATTCCGCCCATCATCCGCTCTCACCCGTAAAACTCAGATGACCGAAGTCGATTCGATGCAACGTCGCCGGCTTTTGCTCGGGCAGATGTTCCTAGTTGTGTTGCTTGTCGGCGGGAGGGGTGCGTCCGCCGCGCACGGATTTCGCGCGCTGGGCAGGCCCAGCCCTCAAGCGGAGGAACCCGCAGCGCGGGTACAGTCGCCCGGCAGCTCGCTTGCTGTACAGTACCGGGGAACGACAGTCACCGGGGATTCCACTCAACGAAACCCGCTGGCTTCGCGCGTGGAACCGCTCACGCTGTGTCGGCTCACCGTCGCGCTCCGGGACTACTCGAATGCGCAACCGATCTCCGCTCGTGTGGGCGTCTTCGATTCCCGTGGCGTGCCCATCGCTCCGGTCGATCCCGAAGGGCACCTGTTCCAGAACGTCCTGTGGTGGAGTTACTTTTACTGCGAGGGGTCCGCCGACCTGGATGTTCCCGTGGGTCGGGTAAGGATCCGGGCTGGTCGCGGTTTCGAGTACCGTCCCATCGAGTGCGTGCTCGATGTGCACGCGGACACGTCCGTGGTGCTCGAGCTGGAGCGGTTCGTAGACATGAACGCTATGGGCTGGTTTTCGGCCGACACCCACGTGCACATACGCCATGGGCCGATGAACTATGACATCGATCCTGGACAGCTCATAACCGTGATGGAGGCGGAGGAACTGAACTTCATCAACTCGATGGAAGGGCAAGACGATTTCACAGGCGCGCTTCATCCGTCGAGCAAAGTCGATCGCCTGTTGTATTTCAGCAAGGAGCAACGCAACGCCCATTTCGGGCACCTCACTTTGATCGGTCTCAAGCGTTGGATTAGCGACCAGGGTTGTGCGGAAACCGGACACGCATGCGGTCAAACTCTGAACACTGCGATCGCGAGGCAGGTCCACGCGCAAGGCAATACGCTGGTCATAGTCACGCATCCATGCACCACCACCGATCTCTTCGACTTCGGACCATGGCCGGGGGGCGGCTTGTGGCGCGGCGCGCCTTTGGACCTGGTAAGGGGTGGTCTGGATGCGGTCGACCTTCTGTCTTATTCCAGCGAGCCGCCTCCAGTAGGCATCGCCGACTATATGCAGGCGTTGCAGGCCGGTTTCCGGATGCCGCCGTCGGCCGGCACGGACGCGGTGTTGTGTTGGGGCCAGTGCCGCGCGCCCGGGGGATATCGAGTCTACGTACATCCTCCCGACTCGGAGCCCTTCGAACTCGACAGCTGGATAGATGGGCTTCGGCGTGGGCGGTGCTTCGTGAGCAACTATCCCTTGTTCGAGCGATTCGAAGTGGCGGGGGAAATCGCCGGCGGCGTCGTTCACCATCGCGGTGAGCAACTGAAAGGCCGGGTATCGGTGCGCTGCATCCAGCCGATGCATCGGGTCGACGTGATCGGTGATGGGCGCATTTTGAAGACCTTCCTGCCCGCGACCGGTTCCGATTCGACGTGGATCGAAGGGACTTTCGCCTTCGACCCGACGACGCTGCGGTGGATGGTGGCGAGGGCGACGGGGGACGCGAACGGATGGCATGTCGTGGATGCCGGCGGCTTGTTCGCGCAGACCGGCCCCGTTTATTTCGAAATCGGAACGAGCGACCCCGGCCGTCGTCCCGATTCGAACCGGAACTCGGTTGAGTCCCCGGGCGATCCGGTGGGGGAGGCGGCTGCGTATTTCCTGGAGCGTATCAGCGACGTGGACCTTCTGTTCAGCTGTTTCGGTTTGTTCCCGGGCAACAGCCGCGCGGCGTACGAAGCCGCGCGGGACGAG
>JBGSIK010000246.1:0-2289 GCA_041742575.1 Candidatus Krumholzibacteriia bacterium | reverse complement strand
CAACGCCGCGCCGCCGCCGCGCGCCGCCGCGTACCGCCCCGCACGCTGATCGGCTTGGTACGCCGCGCCCAGGTTCAGAAAAAACACTTCCGTGAGCAACAACGCCAGCGCGGGGAGGTAAAGTGCGCGGTAAGATCCGACGTGCGATCCGGCAGCGAAGTACGTAATCAGAATCGCAACGGCCGCGAGGCCCGCGGCGGCGGGGATCACAGCCGCAGGTATGTAGCGCCTCGTGTCGCGGAAGAGCTTCCGGAGCAGTTCCGACTTCACATCCGCCGACACGGAGTGGTCCGTATGTGCGTCAGTCATCTAAGCGGTTTTCGTCTTCCGTTCCTCCGCCCAGAGCCGGGCGCCGGTGATCGAGCGCTGGGGCAACACAGATAGTTGCACCGAACCATACTCCGCAACATACTGCATTGCAAGCTCGGCGTCGGGGAGGATCAAACGTCGTGCCGGGCCGCGATCGGAAAACGCCGGCCGACGCCGAACGCCTTGGAGGTGACTTTGAGGCCGGGTGCGGCTTGCTTGCGCTTGTACTCGTTCTTGCGCACGGCGTTCACCACCCATTCCACCGTACCCGGATCGTAACCGCGCGCAACGATTTCGGGACCGGACATCCGCTCCTCGACGTACAGATCGAGGATAGCGTCGAGGACTTCATACGGAGGCAGCGTGTCCTGGTCGAGCTGGCCGGGCTTCAGCTCGGCGGAAGGCGGTTTCTCGATGGTCGCCCGCGGTATCAATTCGCTGTCCCGGTTGATCTTCTCCGCCAGCGCGTACACCGTCATCTTGGGCACGTCCGAGATCACCGCCAGGCCGCCGCTCATGTCGCCGTACAGCGTGCAGTAGCCGACGGCGAGCTCACTCTTGTTGCCCGTGGACAGCACCAGATAACCGAACTTGTTCGAGTACGCCATGAGGATATTGCCGCGGATACGAGACTGGATGTTCTCCTCGGTGACATCCGGCGCGCAACCCCGAAAGGTGGCCGCGAGGACGCCGTCGTATGCCTTCATGACGTCCCCGATCTCGATCACGTCCAGATCGACGCCCACGTTGGCGGCCAGTTTCACGGCGTCGGTGATGCTGCCTCGCGAGGAATACGGCGACGGCATGGCGACCGCATGCACGTTTTCCGCGCCGATCGCGCGGACCGCGATGCACAGCGTGACGGCCGAGTCGATGCCCCCCGAGAGCCCGACGATGGCGCGCCCGAACCCGCACTTGTGAAGGTAGTCGCGGGTGCCGAGGACGAGAGCGGCGAGGATACCTTCGACCTCGTCCATGGGCCGGAAATCCATGGGAGCTCCCGGCGCGTCGGTGTCCACCACCGTCACGGCTTCGTCGAACGCCGGCAGCGCGGCACGAAGCGCCCCGCCGCCGTCGACGAACAGGCTCGCCCCGTCGAACACCAGCTCATCGTTCCCCCCGACCTGGTTCAGGAAGATGAAGGGAACGCCGTGCCGCCGGGCGTGGTTCCGCACCAGGTCGTAGCGTAGCCTGTCCTTCCCCGCCGCGAAGGGGCTGGCCGAGATGTTGATCATCACGGTCGTTCCCTTCTTGGCCAGGATATCGATGGGATCGATGTCGTACGAGCGACGCCCGAACAAAACCGGATCGTTCCAGGCGTCCTCGCAAATCGATATTCCCAACCTTTCCCCCCGGAACGAAACCGGTTCCACGCGACGCGCGCGGTCGAAATACCTGGCCTCATCGAACACGTCGTACGTGGGAAGAAGCGACTTCTCCTGCTTGTGCAAGAGGCGGCCGTCCGCCACCAGGACGGCTGCGTTGGCGACACCTTTTCCGGCAGCGACATCCGAAGGCAGGGGAAACCCGGCCAGGATCCCCACGCCACCCAGCGAGGCGGAAACGCGTATCAGCTCGGCGAGTGCCGCCGAGGACTGCTCCATGAAAGACCGGCTCTCGAGGAGATCCTTGGCCGGATACCCGGCGACGCACATCTCCGGGAAGACAACCAGATCGGCCCCCGCCGCTGCGCTGGAGGCGATGTCGATCATCTTACCGAGATTGCCGCGGATGTCGCCGACGATGGGGTTGATCTGAGCGAGGGCGATTTTCATGGTCGTAATCTATACCGGTATCGGTGATCGTGGCAACCCGATCGTGTCCGGCCCGAGCGTGTCGTCGCGGGTATGGTCCGGTCGATCCCGCCCCATCCCCGGAGGGAGACGCTCGGCCTCGGGCTCAAGTCCGAACCGTGATGAGCGCTTCGCCCCCGCGCTGGCTTCCGACCCGTCCCACGATGGCCGCCTGCGCGATGCCGGC
>JBGSIK010000245.1:0-2292 GCA_041742575.1 Candidatus Krumholzibacteriia bacterium | reverse complement strand
GGCCGCGATCTTCGCGGTGCCCCCGCTGGTGATGGTCTCTCGGGCCGCCGTGTTTCGGTGGCTGCCAGCCTCGGGAAAAACCGTGTTCGAATGGCGGCGGACGACCAAGGGCTTCGCCATCGCGGGTGCGTTATGGCTGGGCGCGATCGTACTTCGTCTGGCGCTCGCCTCGCCTTACCTGCACCTGGTCAACCGGTGGACGCTGCCTTGATCACGCGTTTCCGCTCGAAAACGGTGCAGGGCGAACGGCCGACGCCGCCCGCCCCGCTCTCCGGTTGGTTATCGATTCGTTCCCCGCGTGCCCGCGCTCAACACCTCGAGTAGCCGCAGTTACGGCACACGGCACAGCCGCTCTCGAATTCGAGCGTGCTCCCGCACTCCACGCACATGCCGGCGATGCGGTTTACCAACGACTCGATGGCCTGCTCGTCCTCCGCCGCCAGCTTCGAATCCCACTCTCCCAGGTGACGGGCGAGCGCCTGCGCGATGCCGTCGGCGCAAGAGAACACCTTGTTGCCCTCGTTCCACGCCGGCGAGGGGCAACGCACGCCTTTCAGTTGCCGCGATATCGCACTCGGGTCCACGCCGGCACGAAGTGCGAGCGAAATGAGGCGGCCGATGGCCTCGGTCTGGGACGCCGCGCACCCGCCGGCCTTGCCGATCTGCGCGAAGAGCTCGAAGGGCCCGTGGGCATCGTTGTTGATGGTCACGTACAGGTTCCCGCAGCCGGTGCCGATCTTGCGCGTGGTTCCGTCGATCCTGTCCGGGCGTTTCCGCGGCTTTTTGATGCTGTCGCGTCCGTTCTCCACCTCTCTCGCCTCCTCGGGCAGCTTTTCCGGGCCCTCGGCCGCGGGAGCTGCCGGCACCTCCTGCCCGACGTTCAGCACCTGCGAGTCCCTGCTCCGATCGCGATAGATGGTGACGCCCTTGCAGCCCAGCTCGTGGGCCAGAAGAAACACTTTGCGCACGTCATCCTGGACCGCGTCGTGCGGGAAGTTCACGGTTTTCGACACCGCGTTGTCGGTGAATCGCTGGAAGGACGCCTGGATGCGGACATGCGCCTCGGGCGAGATATCGTGCGAGGTCCTGAGGATTTCGCGCCAGCGTGCGGGCACGTCTTTGATATTCTGGACGCTTCCGGTCTGCGCCACTTTCTCGACCATCTCCTCGCTGTAGAAACCGTATTCGCGCGCCACCGCTTCGAATGTCGAGTTGGTCTCGATGAGCTGGTCGTTGTCCATCACGTTGCGGACCAGCGCGAGCGCAAAAACGGGCTCCACCCCGCTGGTGGTGTCGGCGATGATGCTGATCGTACCCGTAGGCGCGATGGTGGTGCGGGTGGCGTTCCTCATCGGCGGCTCACCGCGTTCGGCAAAAACGCTCCGCTCGAAGTTGGGGAACGGCCCGCGCTCGCGAGCGAGCTCTCGGGAGGCTTCGTCCGCCTGGTCACGGACGAACTGCATCACTTCGCCCGCGACCGACACCGCGCGCTCGCCGTCGTACGGCACGCCCATGCGCATCAGCAGATCGGCGAATCCCATGACACCGAGGCCGATCTTCCGGTTGGCCTTGGTGAGCGCGTCGATCTGCGGAAGCGGGTAACGGTTCATTTCGATCACGTTGTCCAGGAACCGCACCGCAGTCGCCACCGCCTCGCCCAGGCGGTCCCGATCGACGGCGCACTCGCCCACTCGGCCGGCCGTGAACTTGGCCAGGTTCACCGAGCCGAGGTTGCACGACTCGAACGGCAACAGCGGTTGTTCGCCGCACGGATTCGTGCTCTCAATGGCGCCGACCTTGGGCGTCGGATTGCGGCGGTTGATCTCGTCGATGAACACGATACCCGGCTCGCCGTTCTTCCACGCGCCTTCGATGATCCGGTCGAACACCATTTCAGCCGGGATCCGCTCCACTACCTCACCCGTGCGTGGATTCACCAGATCGTAGTCCTCGCCGCGCCCGAGCGCGTCCATGAACGCGTCGGTGACGGCCACGGAAATATTGAAGTTGTTGAGCCGGTCGTTTCGCCGCTTGGCCGCGATGAAATCCAGAATGTCCGGGTGATCGATCCGCAGGATGGCCATGTTCGCCCCCCGCCTGCGGCCTCCCTGTTTGACTGTTTCCGTGGCCGCGTCGAAGACGGTCATGAACGAAATGGGCCCGCTGGAGACACCCCTGGTGGAATTGACGACGTCGTTCTTCGGACGGATCTTCGAGAACGAGAATCCCGTGCCTCCCCCGCTCTTGTGGATGAGCGCCGTGTACTTGATGGAGTCGAAGATGCCGTCCATC
>JBGSIK010000244.1:0-9067 GCA_041742575.1 Candidatus Krumholzibacteriia bacterium | reverse complement strand
GGATTCAATCTGGGCACTCAAGCCAATCAGCGAGTAGAGGCAGAGGCCACGCCATAGGCGGCACTGGAGAGTAGGAGAGGCACTATGAACAAACAACAACTACTTAAACTCGAAAAGAACGCACACCTGAGCGTAGCTGAGCTGCGCAAGGCGCAACCCGCGCTCGCGAAACCCATTGACGATCGGTTGGAGGAACGGGTCAAGCGCACGGCCGTGACCAGCCTTGCCGGTGGGTCGGAAAAGCTGCGCAAGCTGGCCGAGACGATCAAGCTTCCGCTCGGCGCCACTCCCGACAAAACGAAGCTGCGCGAGTCCGCGTTGAAAGCCCTTCGGGAAGCCGTGGCCAAGGACCGTCAACTCGCCGGAGACGCGGAACTCAAGAAAGAGCTCGATGAACTGGAGAAGGCGGCTGGCCTGCCGGCCGCTCCGGGCGCCAAGCCGGATGTAACGCTCGCAGAGTCGCTGCGCTTCGACGAGCCCGTCGCCTTCAACCCGGAGTTCCGGCGCGATCTGGATGCCGCACGTCTCTATCGCCTGGGCGACGCCTTTGGACTGGGCGACAACACGGCCAAGGTGCTGATTGATCACGTGGGCTCGGTCACCGAAGTCACCAACGACAGGCTCGAAGCGCTGGTCAAGGAGAACAAGCTCAACGCCAACGAAGCGAAGGCCGCAGGCCTCGCCAGCTCGCTGTATCACGTCCTCGACGAACGGCCAGAGCTGGTCGCCGTAGCGAAAGCAGGCATCACGGGCGTGCACGAACTGGTCAAGAACGACAAGACTGCCTGGGTCAAGATCATTAACGACAGCAAGACGAAGCCCCCCGGAGGGATCTCTGCGGATGTGTATGCCGACTTGCTGATCAAGAAGATCGCCCGGCTGTTTCCGACCGATGCGCTCGCCCATCGACTCGCTCAGGTCAAAGTCGCCGATGTGTTGAAGGAGCACGCAGGGCTCGGCGAATTGCGCAGGCTGAATCCGAATACCCCGCTTATTGGCGCCCGTGACTTCGAAGCCTTGAAGACGGATGGCATTGCACCTGCCGATGTTCAGAGGCTCAAGGCGCGCTACGAGAGCACCGTGAAACTCGTCAACCGGTACCCCGGCTTACGCCTCGCAACGGTATTGGATGACAGCGCACTCCCCGACGCGGACAAGGACCGCGAGGTCACGCGGCGAACGTCGCTCGCCAATGCCTTCTTTGCCGATAACGCGGAGGTCCTCAGCGCAGACCTGACACACGGAAGCGACGAGGTGAAGGCGCTGAAGTTCCCGGCAGGCACATCGGAGGCCGACAAGGCGATGGTGCTGGCGAACGCCCGCACATACCAGCGTGCGAAGACCCTCACCGAAGACGTGGCGGACGCCGAGGCTTTGGTTGCGGGGGGGTATCGCTCGGCGCTGTCCGTGGCAACAAGCCGACTCGATATTCTGGCTACCAAGACCGGCCTGAACCACGAGATCGCCGCCCGCTATCAGGAGAAGGCGAAGGGGATCGCATCGGGCGTCACAGCACACATCGGCACGGTCATCGACGTCGTGAAAGGTGGCTTCAAAGACCTTGCCGTTGGCAACATCAGCCCGGCTCTCGCCGGGTACCTGAAGGAGATTCCTGGCTTCGCAGACTTCTTTGGGAACCAGGACTACTGCAACTGCAAGCATTGTCAGTCCATTCTCAGTCCGGCGGCCTACTTCGTGGACATGATGTGCTTCGTCGACGAGCATGTGACGCAGCCGTTCTTTGCGGCCAAGCCGAACCATCCCTTGAACCTGAAAACCCGCAGGCCGGATCTGTGGACACTGGAGCTGACCTGCGAAAACACGAACAAACCAATCCCCTATCTCGTCATCATCAACGAGATCCTGGAGAACGCCGTCGCCAAGGACGCTGGGTTTGCGGGCAACTTCGGCGATCGCACGGCGGTCGGCACGAAGGTTTACAAAGACACACTGCCGGATGCCGTCGACTGTTTTCGCCAGCCCCTGAACCTCCCCTTCGAGGAACTGCGCACCTATCTCCGGCACTTCGAGCGCACCCTGGCCGACGTGGCCGAAGGCGGCAACGCCAGCGGTGATGCGCTGGCACGCCTGCGCCTGTCCCTGCCGCCCAAAGACCACCAGCTCATCACGCAGGTCAACGACAGCCTGCCGTTCCTGTGCCGGGTTTACGGCATCCAGTTCCACGAAGCCGGCGGGGCGATTCAGAAGTTCGATGCGCAGAAACTCCTGAAGCCCATGGGTGTGAGCCGGGATGAGCTGGGCGAGTTGATCGCATCGCGCTTCGTGACGGCCGACGGCGCGGTGAATATCCGCATCAAAGGCGAGAAGCGCAGCGCACAGAGCATTCAGAACGACATCGAGAACATCGAAGGGCTGACGCGCGCGGCTCTCGACCGCATGCACCGGTTCGTCCGCCTTTGGCGCGCCACGGGATGGCGCATCGGCGAATTGGATCTGGTTCTGACTCATCTCAAGCATGCGGGTGTGGGTGCGGGCATCGACACAGCGGCGGTGCAGGACGTGGCAAACATCCATCGCCTGCAGTCCAAGCAAGACGTGAGCGTCGAGGAACTGACCGCCCTTTGGTCGTCGCTCCCACAGCACGCCATTCTTCGCAGCGCACCTGGCGTCAGCACTGCGCAGGACGACGGTCCGACTGCCTACCCTCAAACTGCGTCCCCGCTCGCACGCTTCACGACTCCTTTGTTCGATCGGCTTTTCAATCAAGTTCGGTTTGTCGAGACAGAGGGAAACTACCCGCAGCCAGGTACAACCTTCCTTCATCCGGCACTGGCGAGCGCTCCGCCAGCGAACGTCGACCCCAACCTGCACCGCCTGCAGGCGGGCACCGGTACTGATGACGACGAGCTCCTGCAACTTATCGTGGGTCTGGCCAGGCCCTTGGGGATCGACCCTTCGTCGGGCAACGACAACAAGAAGCAATTCGCCCTGAGCGTCCGCAACCTTTCGCTGCTGTATAGCCATGCACGGCTCGCCAGACTGCTGAAGGTCGGCATCCCTGAACTTTTCGCCCTCTGTGGATTGGCGCCCGAGATTCGAATGGCGCACGTCGATGGGTTGTCGGAGCTGGACGCGTTGCTCAACTTTCACACGTGGTGGAAGTCGACCAAATGGACGCTGGGCCAACTCGTTCAGATCGTTCGTCTCGGCCTACCACCGTTGATGACGAGCGTCGCTCCGGTCGCGGGCACTGCGGGCGGCGAGTCTGTCACCTATACCCCCACCGTATACGGGGCGGCGCTTCCGCTGGAGACCATCACCTTTGGACTCAACGCGGATCTGCCAGCGGCTATCGCCGACTGGAACGGCCAGGCCCAGCACACAATTGCGTTTCGCTCGGATGCCGTCGGCGTCGAGAACGCTACGGGAACTCACCTATCGATTCGCAGCAGGGCCGGCACTGGTCCAGACTCGAAACTCGAAATCACGGCGGATAACGCATCGATCTTCTCCGCTGCCTTGCCAAAGGCCAGCATCGGAAGTGACATAGCACCAGAACTAGCTGCGCAAGAGACCGCAAGTTCCGACGACTTGGCCAAAGAGCTCATCGATCAGGTACAGCAGTCCAATACGTTGGTATTCGCCGATACCGTTTTTGCTCAGCTACGCCCGCTTGCCCCGGTTGCAGCCAGCGGCGCACCGCTTCCGGCTACGGCCGGTGGCGAGACCGTCACCTACACGCCCGTCTTGAACGGAAGGAGCGAAGCAGCGGAGACCATTGCTTTCGCTGCGAATCCGACGCTTGACGCGGTTGTCGCCGACTGGAACGCCAAGGCGACCTTCACCAGGGCCTATGGATCCGACGCGGCCGGCAAGGAGATTGGTTCCGGAACTTATTTGTCAATCACGACCAAGGATGGCTCTGGCAGTAACACCCGACTGACCATCACCGCCGATTCGGGCGCCATTTTTACCGGCGGCGTCCCGAAAGAGGTCAAGGGCAGTGAAATCTCAGAAGCTCAGTCCCGAGCGCTCATCGCTGCGAACGCCGGCAGCCTCGAGACGCTCAGCGTAGAAGGGCGTTACCGCCTCAAGGCCGGATTTGATCCCAATGCCGCCATCGCGCTGCCGGCTGGAGTTGACCCGGCCTTGATGCCATTGCTGCAGGACACCCTCAGGGCGCATCACAGTAAAGCCGTATTGCTGGCCCTGCTTCCAAGCCGAGTGGGTGTCTCACCCTCGGCCACCCCGGAATTGCTCTCGATGCTCGGTGTGGATCTGGACGCGGACAGCTACTTCCGCGAGCTGCGCGGTGACGTCGCGCCCTCCCAGAAGATCGCCAGCCTCATCCAACCGCTGCGGCGTCTGGGAGCGCTGTTTGCTCAGGAGAGTGTGTTCGACCTCGACAACCTGGAGTTCATTCGGACGAATGCCGCGCTGTTTGGTATCACCGATTTCAGCCGCATTGGTACACCCAGCGTGAGGCGGATCGAGCTGTTCCGGCAACTCCTCGACGGATGGCTAATCCGCAATGAACCCCGTCCCGACCTCAGAAGTGTGTTGCTCGCCTTCACGGCGGCAGCGCGCTTCGGGAATGCCGACCAGGAGGATCTCGCCGCACTGCTCGGCCGTGATGTTGGCGTCGTTCAGTCCCTGCAGGCTCATCTGAACCTCGGCACGACACCGTTCGAGGTGTTGCAGGAGCTCAGCGCAGCCGTTGAGCTGTCGCAGGCCGTGGGCATCGGAGGTAGTGCCCTCAAGCTTGCCCAGTCAGTTGACTACGATGACCTGACGACCGCCAGTGCTACGCTCCAGGCGGCGTTTCGCGCCAAGTACGAGGATGAAGCGGAGTGGGAGAAGAAGGTTGAACCGTTTCGCGACTTGCTGCTGTCGCGACGGCGCGATGGATTGGTCGCCTACCTCGTCCACTCTGGCGCGCCTCAGTTCGACGAAGTTCGCGATCTCTACCACTATTACCTCCTCGATGTGGAGGTCGAAGGTTGCATGCGAACCTCGCGGGTCGCCGCTGCCATCGACAGCGTTCAGCTCTATGTGCATCGGTGCCTGATGAATCTTGAAGAATCGCGGCTAGGCGATCCCGAACCGGTGCACGTATTGACTGAGATCCGACCAAACGAGCCAACCATTCCTCCCGAAGAATGGGCCTGGCGCAAGAACTATCGCGTTTGGGAAGCGAACAGGAAGATCTTCCTCTACCCCGAGAATTACATCGAGCCCGAGCTTCGGGATGACAAGACGCCCCTCTTCAGGACGCTCGAGGAGGAACTCCTCTCGAAGGAGATCACCGACGAGGCAATCCTCGAAGCTTACGGAAGGTACCTGCGCGGTCTCGACGAGCTTGCCCACTTGACGATCGCGGGCGCCTATCACGAGAAGGATGAAGATGCCAAACGCGATGTCCTGCACCTGCTGGGTGTGACGTCCGACGACCCTCCGGTCTTCTATTACCGCCGGGTCGAAGACGCCCACTACGGCGCAGTCAGTGACGAACGCGCCACCCACTGGGGCGCTTGGGAGAAGCTGAACATCCAGGTCCCCGTGCGGAAGGTTGCGCCGCTGATTCACAACGGACAGCTGTATGTATTCTGGATTCGCTACGTGACCAAGGCGCAAAACAAGGTCAAGAATGGGGAAAGCAAGTTCACCGGCTACCAACACAAGGCCTATGTCGAGTTCAGCAGGCGGAAGCTTGATGGGAGCTGGACTACGCCGCAGAAGTTGCGGCTTGATGAGAGTCCGTTTGGCCCCAGCAGCTTTCCGCAATCGTATCAAGACGACGGCGTTATCCTAGATCCGATCGTCCCGAAGTCCAGTACTCCTGTGGAGGTCCTTTGGTTCGACTTCACCTTTTACTCGAACTTCGAGCCGCTCTACGACTCAAGAACCCATGAGGTACCGAAGGACGACTATACCCCAAAGGGGTTTCAATGGGATCAACTCTATCCGGCATCCGGAAACGAACTATCTCTTCGTGGTGCTAACTTCCAGATGTGGTCGCCTGTCGACCTTTATCGTCTGCGGATTGGTCCTCAGTACGTTTACACGAGCAATCCAGAGGAAGGGGGCGTGCCGTGGCTCGATCCGGCGATCTTCATTCTCATTTGGCTATTTAGCGGTGGAGAGTTCGACTTGACGTCTCTTCTGCCTCCGCGGCTTGTCTGGTCTCGCAAGCCCGGCGAGCGGCGTGAATTGCACACCACGCCGTCACTCCTACCCTGCTTCGACACCTTCACCTACGCCACACTTCTGCTCGATGAGGCGCGGTTCAAACAGTATGAGAGACCGCTGGCGTCGATCGATCCGGCCGGCAGCCCCGGCATCTGGACCGGTCCGCAGTGGGATAAGGTCATTACCGACTATCTGGCAAGCGTACTGAAAGAGAACCCGATCGCCGACATTCCCGGCGATGCCTCGCTTGATGTCGTCAATGGCTCGGTGGGGGACGTCATTCTTCAGACGAGCCGTGACGCGTTCTATCTGCAGGCAGCGGTGCGCGGCGATGGCAAGTATCACCTCCGTAGGCTGAACACGAGCCTGAGCGAGGGCATCGCCGATCGGCTTTTCAATAAGGGGCTTGACGACCTCCTCGCCACGAAAACGCAGCTCGGTCTGAAGGAGCTCGCAACGGGCCTGAGTGTTATCGCCAGCGAAGTCAACGATGCCACCAAGACCGGCGACGTAGACTTCAACGGGCCGATGGGAACGTACCTCCGAGAGGTGTATTTCCACATTCCCTTCCTCATCGCCAACCATTTGAACAGCCAGGGCCGGTTTGAGGATGCTCAGCGGTGGTATCACTACATCTTCGATCCCACCGCCTCAGAAACGATCCAGGGATTGCCTGCCGGTCTGTCTGACGAGGAACGTCGCCGGCGAGAACTTGACCGGAACTGGCGTTACCGGGAATTCCGTGGCCTGACGCTCGACTCGCTCCGCGCGCAGCTGACGAATGATGCAGCCATCGACCGGTACAAGCGCGACCCGTTCAATCCGCATGCGATCGCTCGTCTGAGAACCAGCGCGTACCAGAAGACGATCGTCATGAAGTATGTCGATAACCTCTTGGATTGGGGTGATGATCTCTTCATCAAGGCGTTCGCACAACTGAATCCCGAGTACTTGCGTGAAGCCACGCTCAAGTACGTGACCGCACAGGAGATCCTGGGCGACCGACCAGCGCAACTTGGTGACTGCGGCGAGGGCAAGCCGACGCCCAAGGTATTCCCGAAGATCAAGGACGCTCTTGCGGACGATTCGGAGTTCCTGATGGAGATGGAATCGGTCATCGTGACCCGATATCGGTTGGGATCTAGGACGAGCGGAAAGGACAAGCTTGTGGCGGTGAATGCAGACCGCGGCGCACTGGCAGTCAAAGGGTCTTATGCAGAGGTTAGAGCGCTCGCTGCCGGTGCTCCGGCCGCAGTGATTCAACCGGGCAAGGACAACGTCCTGAAGCTGTTCTCCGCGGCGCCTGCAGTCGTGAAGGAGAGAGCAGCGCGCATAACCGTTGCAGACGTTGCCGTTATCGATGCAGGGACAAAGGCCAATGCCAAGAGCAAAGTCGTCACGGCTGTGGACCCGTATGACCGCTTTCTCAACCGCAAGACAAAATGGGTTCCCGGATGGGGTTGGTCGTTTGTTCGCGAGGTGAGCCCGGTTTTCTGTGTCCCCGGGAACGATCGCATGCTGAGATTTTGGGATCGGGTCTCGGATCGGCTCTGCAAGCTCCGCCATTGTCAGGACATCGAGGGCACATTCCGCCTGTTGCCGTTGTTTGCACCGGAGATCGATCCGGGGCTCTTGGCGGGCGGCAGAGCGGCCGGGCTGAGCCTCGAGGACATCCTCGCCGCTTCCGCGGGAAGCCTCCCTCCATACCGCTTCAGATATTTGGTCGACAAGGCCAAGAGCTTTGCCTCTACCGTGCAGAGCTTCGGTGCCGCCTTGCTTTCTGCACTTGAGAAGCGTGACGCGGAGGAACTCGCCAAGCTGCGCAACGTTCACCAGAAGAACCTCCTTGCTCTGACGTCCGAAGTCAAGGAGAACGAATTGAAGATCGCAGAGGAGAGTCTTGAGATCGTAACGCGACGCCAGGCGGCGGCGGAGTATGCGAAGGAGTATTATGCCAGCCTCATTTCTAGCGGGTTGATTCCTCCAGAACGGGAACAATATGACAATCAGATGACAGCATCCCATCTGAAACTAGCCGCTGGGGTTCTGGAGACTGTCGGTGCCATCCTTTATCTCATCCCTCAATTTGGTTCTCCTTTCTCTATGAAATACGGTGGCAAAGAAACAGGCGACAGTGGAACGACATGGTCTGAGGTATTTAACACAGCTGCCGGTGTGTTCCAGACAAAGGCTTCCATGTCCGGCATTGACGCTGGCAATGTGCGTCGAGAGCAAGGATGGGAGCACCAAAAGAAGCTCGCTGAGCACGGTCTCAAGACAATCGAGAAAGAGCTCGCGGTGGCTGAGCTGAGGAAGGCCATAGCAGCTCGTTCGCTGGAACTCCATGACAAGGCGAGAGAACAGCATGACGAGATCATGGAGTTCTTCGCCGACAAGTTCTCGAACCTCGGCTTGTACACGTACCTGTCCCGAACTCTGCAGCAACTTCACCGGGAGGCCTACAACAACGCCCTTGCAATGGCACGTCTCGCCGAGCAAGCCTATCGATTCGAACGCCCAGGCGACGCTACCATCTTTGTCGGCGGCGAGTGGGACGCCTCCAGATCAGGTTTGCTCGCTGGTGAGCGGCTGCTCATGGCGTTGAACAAGATGGACAAGCGGTTCATCGAGACGAACACGCGGCAGGCTGAGATCAACCAAAGCTTCTCCCTCGCGCAGATCGCACCTCAGTCGATCATCGATCTCAAAGAGACTGGTCGCTGCGAGTTCACGATCCCTGAGTTCTATTTTGACATGTTCTATCCGGGTCAGTATCGCCGTCGTGTCCGGGCTGTCCGGTTGACCATTCCGTGCATCACCGGCCCATACACGAACATCAGCGCGAAGCTCACTCTCTTGAAGAGCTATATTCGCAAAGAAGCCACGCTGGGTGCGGCGAATCTCTTCGAGGTTCCCG
>JBGSIK010000243.1:0-4962 GCA_041742575.1 Candidatus Krumholzibacteriia bacterium | reverse complement strand
GCCGGTTTCTACGAGGTATCCACCGAACTCATCGCGCGGTTCCGCCCCACGACGCCCACAGTGATCGAGGTGATCCTGGTCGAGGCGAATGGGGAAGTGAGCGATTTTCTCCTGGCGGACTTCGGGGTGGTCGTCTCCGGTGAACCCTCGAAACAGATCGACATCGGCGACTATGTCGAGGTGACCGGTTACTACGACGGCGACACGGACCATCTCATCGCGAAATCCATCGAAGTGTGGAAGTGCGCGACCGAACCGCCCCCGCCCGACACTCTCGCGGGTCTCATGAGCGGAACACTGGACAACGATTGGGACAGTTGTCCGCCTTACCCGTGCACGTGGTTCGCGAACAAACTCCGCGGACCGACCACCGATGTGGACCGCGAGGCACACGCGCTGGAGATCATGGGTTCTTGGGTTCGGTTCGCCATTCCCGATACCGTGCCCGACGACTCGCTCCGTGTGGCGGCAAATCGGGACGACGACGATGACGATGACCATGACCGCCCCTGGGGTTGGAGCAAGTGGCTCGATCCCGACAGAGTTGAAGTCGGCGACCGCGTACGCGTGCGGGTTATCCGGGTCAACACCGACCCCATGCTCTTCGGGTTTGCGCTCCGCGAATGGTCGGCACCCGTCGATCAGGCCCACGGACGGGTGGAGGAGATTTCCTTCATTCCCGAGGACCCGGGGTTCAAGGTGCTCGGTGTCACAGTAGGGGTCACTACGCAGACCGAGATAGAATTCCATCTCCGATAGGAGGAATAGGAACGACATCTCAGGGGCAGAGAAAAAACCCCCGGCCTTTTGGCCGGGGGTTTTTTCGTTATCGCTCGGATCATTGCGAAGTGGGTGCTGCCCGCAAATCACCGCCCGCCGTCGCTCACCTGCTCCTCTCCGGCTGCTCGGGATACTCATCCGGTCCGAACAGAATCACCCGGGTAGCGCCGACCGACTCCGCCTCCATCCCTCCCGAGCGGAAGCAGGCGACTTCAGGTATGTCTTTCAACACGGAGTGGAGGATCTGCTGGTGCCTTTCGCCGTGCTTGCCGTGAATGATCCATACCTCGTAGATCTGCCTCTCCCGGCACGCGGCCAGGAATCTCGGCACTACAGTCTTTACCTCCCGCGAGCGTATCTGCGGGAGAAGCAAGGTACCGTCCTTTGCACGCCACGGCTGCTTCGTCATGACTCGCCTCTCCATCGATGGTGTGATCGCGCCCTGATGCAAATACACGCTCGATCTTCACTACGTTGGCGCTCGCCACTCCACTGGGTTGCGCCCGACCCGACGAGCGTCTTTCCACCACCACTCGACCGCTACCAATGTAGTGCGGAAATATATAAAACAGATGAACCGAACGCAAAACTATTGTGAAGGCCCGCGGCGCGGAATTCTCCCCGAGGGCAAATCATCTTCCCCGCCGGTCGATCGGGCCTGCGGGGGAATCAGGCTTTGGACACGCGCTCGAGATACCTGCCTGAGCGCGTGTCGATCTTTATCGTATCGCCGGCGCTGATGAACAGCGGCACCTGTATCTTGGCGCCGGTTTCGAGCACGGCGTTCTTCATGAGGTTCGTCGCGCTGTCCCCGCGGACTCCGGGCTCCGCTTCCGCCACCACGAGATCGATGAAATTGGGCAGCTCGGCCGTGATGGGGTTGTTCTCCATGAAGAGAATCGTGCACGTGTTCCCCTCTTTGAGGAATTGTCTCTGCTCGTCGAGAAAATCCGCCGGGATGAACGTCTGCTCGTAGGTTTCCGTGTCCATGAAGTAGAGGTTGCCGTCGGCCTCGTAAAGGTACTGCATCTCCTTGCTGTCGACGCGCACCGCTTCGATTTGATCGGTCATGCGGAAGGTGCGCTCGGCGACGCGCCCGGTCTTGGCGTTCTTCAATTTCGTCCGCACCATGGCGCGCCAGTTGCCCGGCGTGACGTGCTGGAACTCGGTGATGATCCATATGTCGTTGTCGAGCCTGATCGTCATGCCCTTGCGGAACTCGGATATCGATGTCATTCCCTTTCCTCGCCCGTCTATTTACTCTCGATAGTCTTCGAACTCGCCGGTGACCCTCCCCGGGGACGGAACCAGACTTGGAAGTCTTTTGACTATAACCGATTGGCCGGCGATTGTATACGGAAAAAACGGTTGCCGAGGGGCAACGACGACACCCTTTGACGGCGGCAGAGACCGAGGCTACACTACTGACGGGGAGAGGGCTCCGGCTTCCGCGTCTCGTGCGTTTCGACAGACGAAAAGGGGGGCCGAGATGAAGCTGCTGACTCGGGGGCTCGCGCTCGCCATCCTGGCGTTGCTCATGTTGCCGCGGGCACCCGCCCAAGCGCAGGACGCTTTTGAAAAGGTCTCGGTTCCCCACTACGGCGTATTGTCCTTCCCGCGCGGCGTGCGTTCGATCGGAATGGGGATGGCCGGGGTCGCAGACGCCGCCGACGCCGCGAATGTCTTCTATAATCCGGCCGTGGCCGCCCGCCGACCCGGCATGGCGGTCACCGGGGGTTACAACACCTGGAAAGAGGACTTCCGTATCGTCGACGTTGGGGCAACCGCGACATACCGGCCGGCCTCGGAGCGCCTCCGGAACTGGCGGATCGGCGGGGGAATCCGGTACACCGAGTTGAGTTATGCGCCGGTAAACGACGATCACGCTCGCCCTGCGGTGCCGGGCTTCATCGGTCCGGTTTCCCTGAGCTTCACGGATTGGTACATCGCCCCCACGGTCGCCGCCGCCTACACGTTTCATCGTGTGGACGTGGCCGCCGGTTTCGCCGTTAAGCGCCTCGAAGCCGGTATCGCGGACGACAACCGATTCGTCAACTGGTCATACGACGCCGGTCTCCTCGTGAAGCGGGAGTTCTGCACTTCCGGCGGACGCATGGTGACCCCGAGCTTCGGCGTGAGCGCGCTCAGTTTCGGAGCCGATACCGAACACGGTGCCGGCATCATCGATCCCGTGTCGCAGATGCGCTACGGTCTGGGGATCCGTTTGGAGGAGATGGGCGTGCAGCAATCCGGAATGGCGGTACGGTGCACCGGGCCGGTGCTGGCCATTGCGCTCGACGCCGAGATCCTGGACTACAACGACTCGCAAGCGCCGGAACGCAAGCTGGGAAGCGGCGTCGGCGTCGAGTTTTCGCTGGCCGACATCCTCAGCGTTCGCTACGGCTATGCGGACGGTCAGGAGTTCTTCGATTACGGTCAGACCTTCGGCGGCAGTCTGGGTTACGGGTGGGGGCGCACGTCGGTGCATTTCGAGTATGCAGCCGCCTTCGGCGACGGCCACGATTCGATCAGCGTGATCGGCTTCACGGTGGGCATGGATCTGTAGGCCCACCGGGGGCCGCGGTGGGTCGACAGCGGCATGAAGATCCTCATGTTCATACACGTTCTCGCCTGCGCGGCGCTTTTGGCCGCCTGCGCGGCGGACTCATCCAAAACGGAGGCGCCCATGACGATTTCTCTCAAGAGTCCCGCCTTCGACGACGGGAAACCGATTCCGAAGAAATACACCTGCGACGGCGACGGCGCCTCGCCGCCGCTCACGTGGAGCGGCCTCCCCGCGGGAACCGTGTCGGTGGCGCTCATATGTGACGACCCCGATGCTCCCATGGGCACATGGGTGCACTGGGTGCTGTACGGCGTGCCCGCCACACAGGACTCGCTCGAGGAGAGCCTCCCCACGAAACCGGAGCTTCCCAACCGGGCCCGCCAGGGAGTGAACGATTCCAGAGGCACCGGGTACGGCGGCCCGTGTCCACCTCCCGGCAAGACGCACCGCTACTTCTTCAAAATCTACGCGCTCAACGCCGACATCGGCCTCAAGCCGGGCGCGACCAAGAAACAGCTGCTCGACGCGATGAAGGGACACATCATCGGAGAAGGGCAGCTCATGGGGACATACAAGCGCTGAGGCCCCGGGCATGGCGTACCCGCTGGGGGCCAACCGGCGGTTTCATCTGCAAGAAAATCGCGCTAGAATGATCCAACCGTTCGAGGCGTGCCCCGCACGCTCCGCGTGCCGCCTATGTGGAGCGCGCAACCCCACTGATGAGGGAGCGGTTTTGCCGGATAACACGGAGGCGCTTTCTTTCGAAGAGATCTACCGCACGTACGCGGACCGGATCCTCAATCTCGTTTACCGCATGACGGGGAGCGAAGAGGTCGCGCGCGACCTCACGCAGGACGTGTTCGTCAAGGTGTACGAGAACCTGTCCGCCTTCGAACAGCGCTCCCAGGTGTACACGTGGCTCTACCGGATCGCCGTGAACCACGTGACCAATCACTTGAAGAAGGAGCGCCGGCGGCGCTGGACGCGTCTCCTGGACGAGAACGTCACCGACATCCTTCGCGAAGGAGAGCCGGAATCCACGGACGCTTCGGCCCAACGCAGCATGGAGGAGGCGGAGCGGGCGGCCGTGGTGTGGCGGGCGGTGCAGTCGCTCCCGCCGAAATACCGCGTGCCGGTGGTCCTCTACCATTATGAGGGGATGAGCTATCGCGAGATCGCCGAGGCGGTGGGTATCAGTGTGAGCGCGGTGGAGACGCGGATCCATCGCGGCAGGAAGAAGCTCATGAGCCAGCTGGAGCCATGGCTGGAACACATCTAGTGCTGTGTCCCGTAACTGCGTTGATAGGTGTTGCCTTGCGGCCCGACGTGTAGTTGAGCTTGGTCGGATGGCCTTATCGGGTCGCTCGGGGCACGGCTTCGTTCAGTCTCCTTAGCAGCGCGCGGGTCCTGTCGCCGATTACCCCACGCGTGCTCGCTAACGCTCCGCTCGCTTTGGGGGCCCCATCGGCGCCACCCGCGCGCTGCGCAGTCTGAGGGGTCGGTCGGCCCCATCGGGTCGAGCGGGCCGTTTATCGGCGAGCCATAATGAGAGGGTCCATCTGCGAGCCGACAACCGAGGCGACCGTCGTGCACGGAAATGCGATGGGCACGGGCGG
>JBGSIK010000242.1:0-3085 GCA_041742575.1 Candidatus Krumholzibacteriia bacterium | reverse complement strand
GGACTTGCCGGCGTTGGGCTCGCCCACGAGCCCCACGTCGGCGACGAGCTTCAACGTGATTTCCATCCGCCGCCGCTGCCCCTCCCCACCGTACGTGAACTGGCGTGGGGCCTGGTTTCGCGGTGACTTGAAATGCTCGTTGCCCAACCCGGGTCTTCCGCCACGGGCGACAACGAGGCGATCGCCCGGTCCGATCACTTCGCCCACTACGTCCCCGGTTTCCACGTCCTTGATCACGGTCCCGGGCGGTACTTTGATCACGCAATCTTCTCCGTCGCGTCCAGTGCAGCTCTTCCCTTGGCCGTGTTCGCCGCGACCGGCGTTGTAGTGCCCGCGATAACGGAGGTCGATGAGGGTCGATATGTGCCCCGAGGCCTCGACCACCACGTCCCCACCCTTGCCGCCGTTCCCTCCGCACGGTCCCCCGCGCGGGATGTACTTCTCCCTCCGGAAGGCGATACAACCGTCGCCCCCGTCACCGGCGGACACCTCAACGATCACGTGGTCGATGAACATTGTATTTGGCGCCGCGCGCGGCCGGCGCTGGAACCTGCACCTTTGCTGTGGGAGGACTGGGAGGACATCCGGGAGCAGCGGGTCTAGAGTACCAGACTTCTCCTGCGCCGTCAACTCGTGTTCATATGGGGCCGGGCGATCAGCGCTTGCGCCTGCGGAAGGAGTCCATGACCGGCGGCGGCACCAGTTCCGAAACGTCCGCGCCCAGCTCGGCCATTTCACGAACCATCGAGCTGTGCAGGTAGATGTACCTCTCGCTCGGCATCAGGAACACCGTTTCGAAATGCGGATTGAGCTTGCGGTTCATGAGCGCGAGCATGAGCTCGTATTCGAAGTCGGACACCGCGCGAAGCCCCCGGATCACCACATTCACCTTCTCGGCTTCGAACTCCTGGGCGAGCAGGCCCGAGAAAGTCTTGACGCGGACGTTTTCGATCCCCACTACCGATTCCGCGACCATCCGTCGCCGTTCCGCCAGATCGAAGTAGGCGGTCTTGTGATAAGCCTCCGCGACGCCGATCGTGAGATCATCGAAAATGCGGCTCGCCCGCTTGATGATATCCAGATGCCCGAACGTAATCGGGTCGAAAGTGCCCGGGTACAGTGCTCTTTTCACCGGCACGCTCCTTGTTCCAGTGCGGGTGCCGTCGACGCTCACCCGCTCCTTTCCCAGTAGGTTACCGAGGTTTCACCGAAACGCCGCGTCCGCACCGCTTCCAGCCCTTGCAGCTTCCGCGTCTCCAGCGCGCCGCCATGCTCCACCACGAGAACGCTCAACTGCCCGTACGCCGTCCGTTCGAAATGCGAGAGCAGCCGCGCGATCTCGTCGCCTCCGTACGGCGGATCGGCGTACACGACGTCCGCCGCCGCAGCCGACATCCCGCCGCGCTCGAGGAAGCTGAAGACGTCGGTCTCGTGGATGCTGTGCTTTCCCGCCGGCACGCGGCACGCCTCCAGATTCCGCCGCAAGCAGTCGAGCGCGGGCCCGTCGTTCTCGACGAAGTGCACCAGCGCGGCCCCTCGGCTCAGCGCTTCGATGCCCACCGCCCCCGCGGCCGAGAAGAGATCCGCGAACACCGCGCCGCGGATACGACCCTGCAGCGTGGAGAATACCGAAGCGCGGGTTCGTTCCATAGTCGGCCGAACGCTCCGCCCCCCGGGGTACACGAGCCTTCGCCCCTTGAACTCGCCCGCGATCACTCGGATGTGCATGGCCATGTCCCGTCTCTCCCGCTGCGGCCGTGGTCGCGGAGCAGAAGCGTACCAAAAAAAGCGAGCGGCGGCGAAGCTGTTTCTGCTCCGCCGCCGCTCTTGCGAACGGATCGGATGACTTTTGCGTCTACGACTGGCCGGAGTCCCCCGCCACCTTGCCGACGATGCGCGGCGTGACGAAGATGACCAGCTCCCGTTTCTTCTTGGTGTTGTTCTCGAACCTGAACAGCCCACCCACGACCGGGATGTCCTTGAGCACCGGCAGCCCGTTCGAGGCCTTCGTCTCCACTTCCTGGATGAGACCGCCGATCACGGCCGTCTCGCCGTCGTGCACGACCACGCGCGTGTCCGCCTCCTGCAACGAGATCACCACGCCGCCCTGGACCGTCGCCTGGGAGCTCAGTTCGCTGATCTCCGGGTGGAGATCCAGAGTGATGGTGTTATCGGAGTTTACGTGCGGGGTGACGCGCAGGGTCACGCCCACCTTCTTGAGCTCGGTGATGGCGTTTCCCGCCTCGTCGGCGACGATGAGCGGTATCTCCTTGCCGACCAGGAGGCTGGCCTCCTTGTTGTCGGTGGTGGTGATCCTGGGATTCGAGATAATGTTGGCGCGGTTGTCTTTCTCGAGAGCTTCGAGGGTCAGCATCAACTCGCCCCAGCTTTGCACCGTCCCCACGCTGAACGTGCCGAACGGGTCCGTGAGATGCTGGCCGGAGATCGCCTCACCGTTGGCGTTCGCCTCGGCCGACATCAGGTTCAATGCGCTCCAGTTCACGCCGATCTCGCGGATGGCTTCGACGTCGACGTCCACCATCTTGGCGACGATTTCGACCTGGTTCAAACGGGTGTCGAGCCCGACTACCATGTCCGAGACGGTATTCGCCACCCGCGGAATGTCGGTGATGATGATGGCGTTGTTGTCGCGTTCGGATTCCACGCTTCCGCGCTTGGTCATTGCGCCCTTGAGGGCGGTCTTCAGATCCTTGGCGTTCACGTAGTTGAGCTTCACTACGCGTGTGACCATGGGCGTCAAATCTTCCTTCTGCTTTTCGACGGTGGCCGTTTCGACCTCCTCGTCGTTCAGGTTGTCGATGGTTCCGACCCGGATGACGCCGTACTCTTCGCGCATCGAGTAGCCGTTGGCCCTGAGGATGATCTCCAGTGCCTCTTTCCAGGGCACGTCGACCAGATGGAGGTCCACCGGGCCCTCTACCTCGAGACCAGCGACGATGTTGGCACCCGAGAATTCGGAGATGCTCCGGAGCACCGTCTTGATGTCGGCGCCCTGGATGTCCATCGTGATCCGTTTGTCGGACATCATGGTCGGGCTGGAGCCACTGAGCTCGGGCTCGCCACC
>JBGSIK010000241.1:0-4474 GCA_041742575.1 Candidatus Krumholzibacteriia bacterium | reverse complement strand
GGATGGATGGCGTACTTGATATCCACACCTTTGGCCTCCAGCAGGTCCTGCAACTCGCGCACGGCGTAGTGCGCCTGTGCCACCGCCATGCCGTAACCGGGCGCAATCACGACGTGACGGGAGTATTCCAGCATCGTGGCCAGGTCCTCCGGCGTGTAGGATTGAACCGTGCGAGTTTCCTTAGCGCCGGTCTTGCTGGACGTAACCACGGAGCCCACTCCTCCGAAGAGCACGTTTACGAAGGAGCGATTCATCGCTTTGCACATGAGAATGGCGAGGATGAACCCGGATGAGCCGTCCAGAGTGCCGGCCACGATGAGCAGTTTGTTGTTGAGTACGAATCCTAGTCCGGCTGCGGAGAGACCCGCATAGGCATTCAAAATCGCGATCACAGTGGGCATGTCCGCACCGCCAATGCCCATGACCAGCAGGAACCCGAACAGCAGGGCGAACCCCGCCATGATGGGGAGGAGGAATCCCCAGGAGGGATTGATGACAAGGGCGACCCCCAAAGCCGCCGCAATGGCTAGAACGACGATACTGACGAAGTTTCTTCCCGGATAGACGAATGGTTTCCCAGAAATGAGTCCTTGCAGCTTGGCGAAAGCAATGCTCGATCCGGTAAAGGTCAGGTACCCCAGGATCATTTCCGCGGACAAAACCGCTACGGTGAAGGTGTCGATATCGGGCGCCCGCTGGTAAAACTCCGCGGTTCCGACCAGCGCAACGGCCATCGAACCGAAAGCGTGGGACATGGCGGTTCGCTGCGGGACTGCGGTCATCGGCAGCTTCAGGGCGATGGGGACACCGATGATCGAGCCCACCACAAGCGCCAGAATCAGGAGATCGTACCGGTGAACGCCGACGGCCATCACCGTGGCCACGACCGCAATGAGCATTCCGGCGCAACCGGCCCAGTTCCCCCAACGCGAGGTCTTGACCTCGCTCATCCATCTGAGCGAAAGAATGAAGAGGATTGCCCCCAGCACATATAGGTAACCAACAGCCGTTGCCATCACTTCTTCTCTCCTTCATTACCTTTCTTGAACATCCGCAGAATGCGCTCCGTGATCATGAAACCGCTGATCACGTTGGTCGCCGCGAGCGCCACGCCAATGGTCGCGAGCGTCAGGATGAAATTGTCCTTGGCATGCGCGATCACGACCAGAGCCGCGACGACGGAGACGGAAGAAATGGCGTTGGTAAGTGACATCAGGGGGGTGTGAAGCAGCCTGGAGACGTGGCGAATGAGCTCCAGACCAAGAAAACTGGTGATGAGAAAAATCAGGAGGTTAACCACAACATCGCTCTGTGTGATCTCAGTCGACATCAGTATCGTCTCCTCGTATGCGAATACGCGCTTAACTCCGAACAACCGCGGTAGGGATCGATGCGGGCGTACGGCCTCGTCTACCTCATAAAAACGGTGTCCAGGAACCGGACATAGCCGATTTCGACCGTGCCGCAGAGCTGGTTTTCCGCGCGACCCGGGTACGGTTCGACGCCGACGAGCGTGACGCCGCCGTCGAAGAGCTGGTCGGTCTTCATGAGCATTCGCAGTATGATCTCGAGCGTCGGCCTCGGCTGCTTCACACGCAGCATTGCGGGCACCACACGTTCGTCGCTGCGGAAAAACGGCGACGGGCACGGTTTGTCCCCCTCGAGCATCCAGAACGAGGTCGAGTCAGTGTCCACGTGGACGAGCTTGGCCCGGATGGAGAGTTTCTTTCCCACCCGGTCGCGGAGCCCGATCGTGTCGTCATACCGCAGGTCCACCATTTCCGTCCTTGTGTAATCCGCCGGTGGCTCGAATGTCGCCGCTTCCGTAACGCGCGGAATCGCAATCGGTTTTTCGTGCTCGACTCCGACCGAGTCCTTTGCCGAGACAATGCTCATGCACTGGAGATAAACCATCGGCTTGAATCTCTTGACAACGTTGAACGTGAGCTTCGATATGTCCCCCATTTTCCCGACCTGCTGGGCGATGTGGTTGCCGGTAATGAACATCGTGACGTTGCCCTGACGGGCGACCACGAAGTTGTCCAAGGTGTCCACGATAGTGGGATTCACGATTTTGTACATGAATTGCTCGCTCGGAACTTCGCCGTAGGCGGCTTCCCGCAGCGAAGCTTTGATGTAGGGATCGGTCACCTCGCCCTTGCCGCAACCGCCGAGAACGGCGGCGATGGCGCCAATGACGACGGGGAGGACTAGCTTTCGAATCATCGGTGAACCACTCCTACCTGGTAGATAGCCGTTTCCAAGCCCGCACGTCAGCGGGCCAAGACGTGGAAACATGTTCCGGTGGGGGGTAAAAAGAATGGCGCGACTTTAGCACCGGCCTAGGGGCATGTCAATAGGGTTTTGGAGTGAGGCCGCGGTTGGACGGCGATCCCAAATGTTCGGCGGGCGGTTCTATGGAATTGACATGGTTGGGTGGAAGCGGTAATTTCTAGGTGGTGGGGGTAAAGCCTCTACGCCCCACCTTGATAACGCCGAGACAAGGGGGTGAACCGATCGGTCCCATGTATACTCCTCGGCGCCGCCCCACCCGGTTGTTCGTACGCGTTGCTTTTTACCTCCTGGTCATGACCTTTGTCTTCATCCTTCGGGGGCAGAAAGCCCAAAAGGGTGTCGGTTTCCGACTGCCCAACGAGAGCGACACGGTCACGACCACCACGTTGATGGGACGCGAGCTCGCGCCGCGTATGGTGCCACGATTGGTCTCGAACTACCATCGAGAGTACCCCCGCCTCCACGTCCAGATCGAGGACGGAGGAACGACGCGGGCGTTGGAAGCGCTGGCGAATCGCAGGGCCGGCGTAGCATTGCTCTATCGTCCTCCGACGAGCTCTGAGCAGTCGATCATTCAATCTGCGGTCGGCGATACTGTTCTCTACTTTCCAATCGCGCTGGGCGGTATCGCGGTCCTCGCCAACACGGGGGCTGCGATCGACTCGTTGTCGCTTGCCGACCTCCGTCGATTCGTGCGCGAGGAACAGGGCGTGCCTATCGAGAGAGTCTACGCTCCCGACCCCAATCAGGGGCTGTGGGATGCGTTCCTTCGCGGGCTCGGCCAACCGGAGGAGTCCGGCGTTCCTTCTCGCGTGACGTTTTTGCAGGACGAGCCGGCGGTGATCCAGGCGGTCGCAAACGACCCGGACGCCCTCGGTATCGGCAGTACGCTGAGCCTGCCCGACACCCTGTCCGGGTATGGAGTCCGTTTCGTGCGGATTCTCCCGGACACGGGATCCGTGGCGGTGGGGCCGGAATACGAACGGGTCGGTTACGGAGAATATCCGCTTCATCATTATTTATATGCTGCGTGCCTCGCCAACGGCAGTGTGCGCGCAGCGATGTTCGTGACGCACTTGACGAGCGACCGCGGGCAGCGTCAGATCGAAAGAACCGGAGTGCTGCCTGCGCGGCAGACGGTCTGGCCAATCGTTCTCACGCGGCGTCCCGTTGGTAGTCCTCGCTGAAGGAGGTCAGATGTTATCGTTTGGTAAGTTTGCGGGACTCGCCCCGCAGGGCCGGCATGCGGCTCGGACGCGATGCACCACGGCCCCGTTTCGACTCGCAGCTTTGAGCGGGTTTGCCGTCGTGGCTCTTACCCTCTGCTTGGCGGTCGGGGCGAACGCAGCTCAAAAGAGCTCCGGCTCATACACCGAAGATCCGATCAAGGTCGGCAGAAAAGCCCTGGACGAGATGCGCCTGGCTGACGCGAAAGCGGCGTTCGAGAATGCCATAGCCAGAAGTTACGAGCTGCCGAAAGCCAGCTTCGGGCTGGCGGAGGTCATGACCCGGTCCGGCCGGTTCGAAGAGGCTGAGCGGCTCTATCGCGAGGCCTTGGCCGCCCAGTCGATGGCGGGCGGCAAGCCGTTTCCGGAAGCGCACGCGGGACTTGGCGTGCTGCTCATCGACACCGGCCGATGGGAGGAGGGCGAGGCGGAGATCCGCAAAGCGCGCAAAGAGGACGCGAACTACTGGCCTGCGGTCTACGGGGAGGCGCGGCTTTTTATCCGCGACCACAAGTGGGGCGAAGCGGAGAAGCTGCTGAGATACGGAGCCAAAAAGAAAGGCATGAGCGAGGGAGAGGACCTCTATCACCGCGGGTGGGCGCTCTCTTCTCTGGGAACCAACTTGACCGAGGCGGAGAAGGAAGCCCTTTCCGCTTTTCATCTTAACCCCGAGAACCCCGTTCACGGGTCGCTGGTGGCGGAGGTGTACGAGAAACGCAACGTTCCCACTCTGGCCATCGCGGCTTGCGAGGAAGTGCTGCAGAACCCGAGTATCACCCCCACTGCGGCCTTTATCCATTTCACCGGCACGCTCTATCAAAAAGTGGGGCGTTTCAACGAAGCTCGAGATCTCTACCTCAGGGCGATTTCCATCGATTCGACGTACACGCCGGTTCTACTCGACTTGGCCGGCCTGCTCCATCTGGCGAAGCAGTACGACACGGCGTCGCAGA
>JBGSIK010000240.1:0-5643 GCA_041742575.1 Candidatus Krumholzibacteriia bacterium | reverse complement strand
GGCGCGAAGCGACGACGGGGGAGCGAGCTGGACGTTTGTAGGCACCTTGTCACAAGTCCACGTGAGCGATCTCACGTGGGACGGGGAGCTTTTCGCGGCAACCACAACGGAGGGGTTGATCGCCACATCCGCGGACGGGATGGACTGGACATGGGTCGGGTCGATCAATCAGCTGGAGGTGGTGTCACTCGGAAACGACACGCCAACGGCGACCGGGATTGGTCCGGATCGGGTGCCGCTCATGCCCGAACTGGTGTTCGACGCCCCATGGCCCAATCCGTGGCAGATCGGGAGTGGACCGCTGAACTTCCGGTTTCACCTTGGGACCTCGTCCGCGGTCACCGTGGAACTGTACGATGTTGCGGGACGGCTGCTGGCCCGACGAGCGCCGGTGGCGCTTGCGGAATCGGGCTGGTCCACGATCGCATGGGATGTGCGGGTCCCTGATTCGGGAGTCTATTTCGTGCGCCTATCAACGGACACGGGACTTCACGCTAGCCGCAAGTTCGTCGTTGTGCGCTGACGCTGAGGACTCGTCAAGACAACGGCAACGAGTGTGTCCGCTCAAACGCGCTGAATCGTAGTGGCGTCGATCACGCCCTCGGCACCTCTAGCCATACCGTCCTCTTCGGGGTGTAACCTCCTTTTCCGGTTGGTACCCGAGGGGGAAGGCCCCCCTCTCTCTGCTGCCCACGCATTCTCCAAAAGTGCAGACTCCATGTTGCGTGGGCGGCGCCCGCATTGCGCTGGCGGACCCCTCGGCCATGGCCTATGATCTATTATTCGCGTCCGGACGTCCGTTCATGGACGCTGGCGCCGGGCGCGCTTCGGTCCGAACGGGCTTCACACAGCGATTCATCGGCGAATGAGATGACTTCCGTTCCGTATCTCGGCGAAATGCTTTCCTTGCTGGCGGCCGTGCTGTGGGCGCTGGCCATCGTGCTTTTCCGGAAGAGCGGCGAGTCGGTCCATCCCGTGGCCCTCAACACGTTCAAGGGCGTGCTGGCGATGGTCCTCTACCTCCCCACGCTCCTGTTGGCGGGCGTGCCGTTGTTTTTCGACTACCCGGCCAGCGGCTACGCGATCCTGCTTGCGAGCGGTGTCATCGGCATCGCGGTGGGTGACACGCTTTTCTTCAAGTGCATCAACACGCTCGGGGCCAGCGCTTCGGCGCTGATAAGCTGCCTCTACAGCGCGTTCATCATCGGGATGTCCTACCTGTGGCTCGGGGAGAGGATGTCGTGGCGCCAGCTTGTGGGGGCGGCGCTCATTATTTCTGCGGTCATGGAGGCGACCCGTGCCGCAGACGGAAAGAGCACGGGTCTCAAGCGGCGATTGGGGGGATTCGGCTGGGGCGTGGTCTCGATGGCCGCCTCCGCCATCGCGGTCGTCATGATGAAGCCGATACTCGACGAGGTCCCGCTGCTGTGGGCACTCGAGGTCCGCCTGGTGGGCGGTGTTGCGGCCTTGCTCGTCCTCCTCGCGCTCTTCCCGTCGCGCGGCGCGATCGTCCGCTCGCTTACCGTCCCCGGGAGCAAGGGTTACACAATCTCGAGCTCCTTCATCGGCGGCTACGTCGCCATGGTGTGCTGGCTGGCCGGCATGAAGCTCACGCAGGCGTCGGTCGCGTCGGCGTTGAATGAAACGAGCTCGATCTTCGTGCTCATCTTCGCAGCGCTCGTGCTCCGAGAACGGATCACACCGGGGCGCGTGATCGCGATCTTGATGGCCGCGGGGGGAGCGCTGCTGGTGACGTTCGGTTGAGCCGGCGAAACGAGGGAACTACGGGAGGGAAGGCGAAGACGAGGCCCCCGCGGGGGGATCAACCTAGCTTCACGAGGCGGTGCTTGCGTTTGTGATCGAGCGATGCCGCGGCGGTCTCGAGCGTCATCTGGAATATGGTGGAGTAGTATTGACCGCGGAAAAGTTTCCAATATTCGTGGAGCGCGCAGCCCGCTTCGTCGTCACATCGATCCAATCCGAGTATGCAATCCCGCGAGTAATCAACGGGGCCGTCGACTGCCTCTATCACTTCGAGGATCGTCATCCGGCCTCCAGGGCGGGCGAGCTGATATCCGCCGCCGGGACCTTTCGTGGACTTGACCAGCCCCTTCTTGCGCAACCCGTACAGGATCTTGGCCAGCGACTGTTTGGGGACCTTCGCCGCCTCCGCGATCTCCCTCACCAGCACCGGTTTGGTCGTGTTCTTGGAGGCGAGATAGATGAGCGCCCTCAGGGCGTGTTGACAGGTTGGTGAATGAATCACGGTTTCCGCCTCGGGGAGAGTGGGGTGCTCCGGTTCAAAGCATAGCCGCCGGATCGGGCGTTGTCAACACGGGGCGAGCTGCACTGGGGTGAGCTGCACTGGGGCGAGCTGCGAAGCGTCCGACGCTACCAACCCCGTAGGTCGGCCGGCAATGCCCGGCGGGCGCCTGTCCGCGGGCTTCCGGCGCGGAAAGTCGTTCTGTTGCATCGCCGGTTGTGGTATCCTCGCCAACAACAAAACGGGCAAGAAGGAAATCGTCGAAGCAAAGAAGCACAGGAGGATTACGAGGTGAAAGCGACACACAACGGGACAGTGGCTCCCGCGCCTGTTGCGGCGATACTGGACAACTATCGTTCCGATAATCCCGGCACGCGCGCCAACCTGTACCGGCTCCTGATGTCGGGGCGCCTGGCCGGGACCGGCAAACTGGTCATTCTCCCCGTCGATCAGGGATTCGAGCACGGTCCGGGGCGGAGTTTCGCGGTCAACCCCGCGGGTTACGATCCCGACTACCACGCCCAGCTGGCGTTGGACGCGGGATGTAACGCCTACGCCGCGCCCTACGGCTTCATCCAGCATGTGGCCCACGAGTACGCGGGCAGGCTCCCCCTCATTCTCAAACTCAACAGCCACGACTCGTTGGTTTCGGAGAAGGACCCGATTCCGGCCCAAACCGCGAGTGTCAAGGATGCGCTCAGGCTGGGGTGTGTGGGGATCGGTTTCACCATCTACCCGGGTTCCAGCGAGTGGCGGAGCATGTACGAGCAGCTCCGGGGCCTGGCCGAAGAGGCCAGGGAAGCGGGATTGGCCGTGATCGTGTGGTCGTACCCGCGCGGCACCGCCCTCAGCAAGGAAGGCGAGACCGCAATCGATGTGGCAGCCTATGCGGCCCAGATCGCGGCCCAGATGGGGGCCCACGTCATCAAGGTGAAGCTGCCGTCGGCCCACCTCGAAAAAGCAGAAGCGAAAAAAGTGTACGAATCCAAAAACGTCCCGATCGCGAGCGCGGCCGACCGGGTGCGCCACGTCGTCCAGAGCGCCTTCGACGGGAAACGCATCGTCATCTTCTCGGGCGGCAGCAAGCAGGCCGACGACGTGGTCTTCGAGGAAGTGCGCGCCATCCGCGACGGCGGCGGGTTCGGCTCTATCATCGGTCGGAATTCGTTCCAGAGACCGCACGACGAGGCCGTCAAGTTCCTGCACACCATCATGGACATCTACGCGGGCAAGATCGACTGATAGCTGCTTCTCCGGCGGAAAGGGCGGGGCCGGAACGGCGCCGGCTCCGCCTCCTTTTTTAAATCTCGTGTGCGCCGGAAAGTCTGAAATACCTTGTACATTCCCCGGCTAACGGAGGAAGATACCGGCAGCGCCGGTTGGATCGAGCGCACCTGCAACGAATCGATCGCCACATCCGTAGGAGAAGGCTGGATCGAAACTCACCGTAAAAGGAGTCCCACGACATGAAAACCTTCTTCAAGACGTTCTTCGCGGTCCTGATCGCCAACGTCATCCTGCTCGGTTTGTTGATCATAATGATCGGCGCTTTCGGCGCCAGCATGATGGCGGGAAAGAAAGCCGAAATAAAGAATGGGTCGTATCTGGTGATAGACATATACGGCGAGGTCTACGCGTACGATCCTCCCGAAACCTTTCCGCTATCGATCCTGGAGGGCGAGCCGGAGACGCTGCACCGCATCCTCGGCAACCTGGAGAAGGCGGCCGCCGACGATCGCATAGAAGGCGTGATCCTCAAGGTCTCCTCCCAAAACAATCTCGGGATGGCGAAGATCGAGGAGATTCGGAACGCGATCGCGAAGGTGCGGGAAAAAGACAAGATGGTGTACGCGTACTCGGACGATCTGAGCCGGAGTTCGCTCTACCTCGCCTCGGTATGCGATTCCATCTTCATGCCGCCGCAGGGCAATGTTATGTATGCGGGCTACGCCTCCGTGGTCCCGTTCGCCAAGGGGACTCTGGACAAGCTCGGTGTCAAATCCGAGATCCACCAGATACGCGAATACAAGAGCGCGGCCGAAATGGTGACCCGCAAGGGCATGTCCCCGGAAGCGCGGGAGATGCGGATGTGGATCCTGCAGGACATATGGGAGCAGGAAATGGCGGCGGTGACCGCAGAGCGCCATCTGACCGAGGAGCAGCTGGTGGCGAACATGGAGCACGTCATGTTCACGCCGCATGAAGCCAAGGAAGCGAAGCTCATCGACGGCGTGCTCTATTGGGACCAGCTAAAGGACCGGCTCAAGGGGGACGATGATGAACTCAAGATGGTCTCCCAGGCCGACTACGCCAAGGTAACGCGCGCCAGCGTGGGGCTCAAAGGCAAGAAGAAGATCGCGGTGGTCTACGCCCAGGGGATGATCGGAGGGCGCAAGAGCCAGATCGATCCGATGTTCGGCGTGGTCATGGGACACGAGTCGGTGGCGTCCGACCTGAAAGAAGCCGCCGAGGACGAGAACGTGGCCGCGATCGTATTCCGCGTGGATAGCGGCGGTGGTGAGGGACTGGCCAGCGACATGATCGGCCACGCCGCGGAGCAGGCGTCGAAAGAGAAACCGGTGATCGTTTCGATGATCGATGTCGCGGCTTCGGGCGGGTACATGATTTCTTATCGCGCCACAAAGATGGTGGCCAACCCGACAACGATCACGGGCTCGATCGGGTCCATCAGCGGGAAATTCAACACCACCGGCTTCTACAGCAAACTCGGGATCACTTATGACACGGTGAGCGTGGGGCCCAACGGGCTCATGTGGTCGGACGTGACGGATTTCACGCCCAAGCAGCGGCAGATTTTCGAGGAAAATCACTGGCGAGGGTTCAACCAGTGGCTGGATGATGTCGCGAGCCGGCGCGGGTTGACGCGGGAGGAGGCGGAGAAGCTCGCAATGGGCCGGGTGTGGACGGGGCGGCAGGCCAAGGGGAACGGTCTCATCGACGAACTGGGTGGACTGGAGCGCGCGATCGAGGTGGCCAAAGAGGCGGCCGGCATCGACACGGCCGAGGGCGTGACACTGGTTTACTATCCGAAAAAGAAGGGAATAGTGGAGTCGATCCTCGGTGGCGAAAGCCCCATCTCAGCGATGGTGCGCTGGGTGGTGTACCGTTTCTTCCACGAGGACCTGGCGGAGACCTACCGTCTGATGACCACGGCACGGGTGAACGCCTGGCCGATGGAAACGACGGACGCCGTAAAGCCGGCCCGTTGATCGTGGATTCTTAGTCGCGCCTTGAACTGCCGGCGCGGCGCCTCGCTGGGGGAGCGAGTTATGGGTCAGTGGAAACGCCCGGCAGCGGCGACAGCCGCTGCGGTCGTCGCTTTGAGCTGGTCGGCGCTGGGGGGACCGGCGCTCGTCAAC
>JBGSIK010000239.1:0-2245 GCA_041742575.1 Candidatus Krumholzibacteriia bacterium | reverse complement strand
CAACGGCGACAGCTCCGAGGTGTCGCTGGAGTCGTGCACGGAAGCGGCGGTCATCGAAAGCAGTCCGACCACGTTCACGCTCTCGCTGCACGACGAGACCCCCATCGCCGTGAACCGCGGGCAGCGCAATGTGGGGACGATGAGCGCGCGCATCGTGCATGCGACGCAAGATACGGCATCCGCGCCTCTGCGTTTCAACGGGATCGACATCTTCGTCGAAGACCAGAACGGAACGCCCCTGCCCCCCAACTCGTTTTTGAGCGAGATCACGGTGTTGAGTTCGTCCGGAACCAACCAGCCGTTTGATCTCGCCGATTCGACCAGCAATCCACTTCACCTCCGGCTGCTCGAGCCGGTGAACGTTTCACGCGGGGATTCTCTCAGCGTGGATATCGATATGGACATCTCCGCGTCGGCCTCATTCTCGCCGTTCCGCTTGTCGATCGCGGAGGTGAGCGACATCTCCGTCGTCGACGCCAACAACGGAACGGGAGTGAGTGCCGCCACGGGCGCCTCTTTCCCGTGGCGAACGAACATGGTGGACGTCAACGTCGCGGCGGAGAGCCTGCTCGTGAGCGCCGAAGTCCCGGGGACGATCTTCGCCAACAACGGGCAGGAAGGCGTCGAGGTCTTCCGCTTCTCGCTGCTGAACAACGGCCCGCCGGAGACCGCGAACGAGATTCTGAGGATGGTCGAACTCAGCTTCTCCGACACCTCGGGCGCGCCCATAGCGCCGGCGGGAGTGGTGCGGTCACTCGAGTTCATAAGCAACGGCTCGACCCTGTACTCCGTCGATGATCTCCCGCCCACCGGCCACAGCGCGACTTGCAACCTCACCAATCAGCTTCTGCTGCCGCCGGGAGACACGAAGGAAGTGACGGTGCGGATGGACATGAAGTCCTTCCCGTCGCACGAGGGCTTCTACGTGTCGCTCGATTTGCCCTCGTCGCTCGCCGCGCGCGATAACAACAACGGAGGGGCGATCACCGTCGCGACCACTCCGCCCGCGGGGTTCCCGATCGAGTCGTCGCGCCTGCTCTTCCAGCAACCGGCTTCCGGCGTCGCGACCGCTTTCACCAGCCGGCTCCCGGAGATCATATTGCCCTCGACGCGGACGGTTCCACTCATCGACATCGTCTACACTCATACCGACGCCTCCGCCGCCGCGTCGATCACCGTAGACTCGCTGGCCATGGCGTTCGTGGACCGGTCCGGAAGTCCGTTCTACCCCGGCGACTACTTCTCGCGGCTCTGCGCGGTGCACGCGGGCGACACACTCTGCGTCCTCACCTCGCTCAGCAGCTCGAACCACGTGGCGGAATGCACATTCTCCCCGCCGATCACGCTCGAGCCGAATTCCCAGGACACATTGAGGCTCTATGTCGCGTCGAAAGACGTTTACTCGCCGGCGGAGTTCCAGGTCCGCGTGGATAGGGAGCATGTGGTGTCGCGCGACGCGAACACCGGTGAACGCATTCTTTCGGTCCAGGGCGTCTTCCCGTTTTTCAGCGATACCGCGCATCTGCAGCTGGTCGGTAACGCGGCGTTGTGCGGGCTCGTCTCCAGGGTGCCGCCCAATGTAAGTGGAAGGGAGTCGGAACTCGCGGTTTTCGACTTCCTCGTCCGCAACGACAACCCCTTGGGCTACACGCCGGCGGTATTGCGCTCGTTGCTGATCGAGATGCGCGACTGGAAGGGGCACGCGCTCGATCCCAGCAGCTTCGTGGCCGGCGCCGCACTGATGTCGGCGGAGAGCGTTCTGGTTGCGGGCGTGGTCGGAGTCTCCGGCATTTCGATCGCGCTCCCCGACGGGCTCGTCCTGGAACCGGCGACCACCGACACGCTCACGTTCGCTGTGGATCTCTCCACCGCCAGGAGCGAGACCTTCCGTTTCGTGATCGCCGACACCGCTTCCCTCGAGCTGCGGGACGCAGTGACCGGCGAGGAGATCGCCGTGGGAACGATCGGGAACACGGGCTACCCCCTGCAGACGGCGCTCGCGCACATGACGGGAGCCGACCCCGAAGCGGCGTTCACCAACTATCCCAACCCGTTTGCCGCCGGCCGGGAAAACACTCGCATCACGTACTACCTGGAATCGTCGGCGAGGGTGACGCTCAAGATCTACACGCTGTGGGGCGAGCCGGTCGAGACCCTGCTCGATGGGGAGAGCAGGACCACCGGGCTGCACCAGGACGCGAACTGGTCGGGCCGAAACGGCGACGGCGATCTGGTCGCCAACGGC
>JBGSIK010000238.1:0-3418 GCA_041742575.1 Candidatus Krumholzibacteriia bacterium | reverse complement strand
CGGCCTGGCCGGCGACCTCGTGGGCACGCCCGTGGACGACATCGTGCTCGCGCCGCCGCAAACCGTGCCTAAAACATCGAGCGGGAAGATCCGCCGCGCGGCCAGCCGCGAGCTCTACGAAAAAGGTCTGGTGGGGAAGAGACCGAAGGCCATGTGGTGGCAGATCGCGCGTGTGGGCATTCGCGGCGTGCTCCCCGAAATCCGGCGTTCGCTCCGGACCGCCGGCGGGCTCCTCTACGCCGGCTATGCGTACGTACTGGCCACCGTGCTCATACTCGCCGCCTTCTTCCCCGTGGTGCTCCTCCCTAAGTTTTCCTGGCGGTGGGCGTGGTTTCGCTGCATCAGCCGCGCGCTCGCCTTCGCGCAGGGCATGCCGATCCATGCTACCGGTCTCGAGAACCTCCCGCGCGACGGGAACTGCCTTCTGGCCGCCAATCACGCCAGCTACATCGATTCCTACGTGATCCCGGCCGCGCTCCCGATCCGTTTTCGTTTCGTCGCCAAGGTGGAACTCACCCGCCGCGCCGCCGTGCGGCTCTTCGTCGAGCGATTGGGAACGGAGTTCGTCGAGCGCTTCGACAAACAGCGGGGCATTGCCGACGCGCGGAGAATCGGCCGCGGCGCGCGCAGCGGCGTGCCGCTCCTGTTCTATCCCGAGGGGGGGACTTCGCGCATGCCCGGGCTTCGCGATTTTCAGATGGGCGCCTTCGTGGTGGCGGCGGAATCGCAGCTTCCAGTGGTGCCGATTGCCCTTCATGGGACGCGCCAGGTGTTCCGTTCGGGGTCGTGGTTTCCGCGGCCCGGGCGGGTGAGGGTCACGATCGGCGCTCCCATCCCGCCGCCCGCGGGTGTCGCCGTCCCCAATACATGGCACGCCGCCCTCCGCATGCGCGACGAAGCGCGCGCCTTTATCTTCGAACATTGCGGCGAGCCGGACATCGCGCCGGAGCGCACGTCCGGTTAGCCGGCGCATATCCGGTTACCGGAGGAAACCTCCCTGCAACCTTCGGGGCCCCTTTTCCGTCCTAGAACTATAACTGGGAAAGGAGAGCACATGAACCGGAGCATCAACATCCGTATATTGGGTGTTTTGTTCACTGCGGTGATCGCACTCGCGGTGTTTCCCCAGGCCCGCGCGCTGGCGCAGGACTGGAAGATCATCGACGACAACTCCAAGTGCCGCGACAAAGGCTGGGGCGGCCGCGATTACGTGTGCGAGACGCGCGAGCTCACCGTCAAGGCGACCTGGGAGACGCTCATTATAGACGATCAGATCAACGGCGGTATCGCCGTCGAGGCCTGGGACAAGGACCAGGTCCAGATCCGCGCCACTGTCCGCGCGTGGGATAAAGACAAGGAAGACGCCCGCGCCACGCTGCGCGAGATCGAGATCCGAATGGACGGCGGAAGGATCAGCGCCGATGGGCCCAAAATGAAGGGCGACAAACGAGGTTGGTCGGTGGATTACGAACTCATGGTGCCGAAGCAGTCGAATCTCACGCTGGACACAACGAACGGCGGGATTTCCATCGCGGGCGTAAACGGGGAGATCGAAGCGCGAACCACCAACGGCGGCATCAAGCTCTCGGCGCTCTCCGGGGACGTAAACGCGCACACCACCAATGGCGGTCTCTCAGTCGAGCTGCACGGAAAGAGCTGGCAGGGTAAAGGGCTGGATGCCGGCACGACCAACGGCGGCGTGAGCGTGTCGGTCCCGGAAGATTATTCCGCCGAGCTCGAGGCCAGCACCGTGAACGGCGGTATCGATTTCGGCTTCCCGGTCACCATGCAGGGCCGGATCGACAGGCGCGTACATGCCACACTCGGGGAGGGCGGACCGCTCATTCGCGTGAAGACCACGAACGGCGGCGTCAAGTTCACGCGCGATTAGTGCGAGTCCGAGGATACAGATTTCGAACGCCGCCCCTGAAAGATAGAGCCCGTCTCACCTATTGAGGTAAGAAGAGGCGGGCTCTCTCTTTTGCAAAGTCTCGTTGAATGGTGGGTCAAGAAATTCCTGATCGACCCAGGCGAGCCGAAGACAAGTTGAAAGCGCTGGACAGCGCTCTTTGCCGCGCAATATTGACTTCCCTTTCGAAGGTGTTGAGGGTATAATTCAGCCGGATCAGTGGGGGAACAGAATGGGAGCCCGAGCAAAAAGCGAGAAGGGCAAATCGCGGCCTCTCCCGGTCGAAACGGAGAGGCCGATTCTTTTTTGGGGAGTCGCAGGTGGGGCCGCCGGAGATGGATGATCAGATCGCGGGGGAGGACCAACTGATTGTCCTGCCGAGATCAGGATCAAGTCGGGCAATCGCGCTGAAAGGGGAAATCCAATGTGCCTGAATGCGAAAGTCCGGGTGTTCGTCCGGCTCATGCTGGTCGCGGCGGTGAGTATGTCGATCCCGCTCGTGACCAGTCGAACCGCGAGTCAGGACATACAGGAGATGGACTCAAGCAAACGCCAGCCGGAGTGGGCGTCGAAGCTCCGCGAGTACTACAGAATGAAGGATCCAAAGGCGGCCGCGAAGCTCATGCTGGAAGACGCGGCCGCCCGGGGAATCGACGCCGACTGGAATCCGCGGCCGTACCAATGGCGCCCGGGCGCCATTCTCGTGCCCTCTGGCGGATTCACACCGCCCGAGGGGGAACGGTCATTCGTGGACTCGGTCGCTGCCCTGCTCTCACGGGGCGTGGCCCAGGGGGATACGGTCTGCCTTCTCCAGTTTGAAAGGAGTGTCTCCCTGCGCGAGATCGCAACCATGATGAGCATGGGTGTTCGGTTCCTGAGGGAGCCCTCGGACCCGAACATCGTGAAGTTGCCTCTCACGTTGGTCCAGGCGGTTCACGACCTGCCATATGTCCGCTGGATGGGGCCCTACTTGCCGTCGTACAAGTACAAGCATCACTCGCAGTATGATTCGGATCACCCGTTCACCGTTTTGATACTTGAAGACGACGAGGAGATGATCCAGAAAGACGTGGCCTCCATAGGGGGCACGATCACATTTTACGGCGCAGGTCATCACGTCACGATGCGCATGCCTGCGTCCCAGATTTCTGCGTTGGCCCGGTTTTGGTGGGTGGAAGAGATATACCAGTATTTTGTTTCGCCTGGTGGTCTGCTGCCGCTTCCCACGATTCCGGATCAAGCGCCGGCTCAGGGCTTCATCAACCCCTTCCACGCACAGGATAGCCGGCGGTTGGTATCCAGGAATACGCAATCATCATGGCGCGGGCAGGACCAAGTAATCGGGATCAGTGACAGCCGGAAAGCTCCTCGTTTCACCCCGCTTTGCACTAGCCGAGTGAACGCGCCGCGTCGTACTATCTCCACCGAATAATCTCTCATGTGGAATCTCCGGCCCGCGGCGGGATGTCGGTCCCCTCGATGGGGAGCCGGATCTTGGTGTGAAAACGA
>JBGSIK010000237.1:0-10025 GCA_041742575.1 Candidatus Krumholzibacteriia bacterium | reverse complement strand
GCGAGAACGGCAGGCTCTGCAGCATCACCGTCCCCGAGCCGCGGAGGGTGGCGAGAAAGAGCCCTTCGCCGCCGAAGATCATGGACTTCAGCCCTCCGGCCATCTGGACGTCGTAGTCGATCGCGGTCGTGAACGCAACGATGCATCCCGTGTCGACACGGATGGTTTCGCCGTGGAGCTCCCGCGTGACGACCGTCCCGCCGGCATGCGCGAATGCGAGTCCGTCGCCGCGGATGCGCTGGAGGATGAAACCTTCACCGCCGAAAAATCCGGCGCCGAATCGTTTGTGAAACGCGATGTCGAGCTGCGTGCCTTTGGCGGCGCACAGGAAGGCGTCCTTCTGGCAAATGACCTCGCCGCCGAAGTCCGCCAGGCGGAAGGGAACGATCTTTCCCGGGAATGGGGCCGCGAATGCCACCCGGCGTTTGCCGGCGCCGGTGTTGGTGAAGTGCGTCATGAAGATCGACTCCCCGGTGAGCACGCGTTTGCCCGCGCCGAAGAGTTTCTTGAGCACGGTCTCGTCGGCGGTGGAGCCGTCGCCCATGTGGGCCTCGTACGTGATGCCGTCGTCCATGTAGTTCATGGCGCCGGCTTCTGCGATCACCGTCTCTCCCGGATCGAGCTCGATCTCGACGATCTGCATGTCGTCCCCGATGATCTGGTAGTCAACGTTGTGGGTTTGCATAACGGGCTCCTCCTTTGGGGGTGATCCCACGTGCGCTTCGCGCACTTCGTGTTTTTTCAACCGGCGGTGACGTCGAAACCGATACCGGGACGGTTGGTGGGATAGAGAAAACCATCGCGGATGGAAACAGCGCCCGCGGTAGGATCGCCGACGAGATCGATGTGCCCATCCAGATCGGCGTAGGCGACGTTGGGCCGGGCGAGCGCGAAGTGGAGTCCGGCCGCGATCGCGAACGCGGCCTCGTCCATGCATCCCACCATCGCCTCGAGTTTGGCCGCCCGGGCGACGTCGTTGATCCGCAGCGCCTCATTGATGCCGCCCACCTTCATGAGCTTGATGTTCACCATGTCGACGAGGTCGTGCTTGGCGAGCCGGAAAGCGTCGAGGAGCGAGGTGACGCTCTCGTCCGCCATGACGGGGATCGTCACTTTGCTGGTCGCGCTTCCGAGGGATTCGAGATCGCTCTTGGGCGTGGGTTGCTCGATGAGCTCCAGTTTGGCCGCCCGCGTCGCTTCGCAGAAGTGCACGGTGTCGTTCAGCGTGTATCCCTGGTTGGCGTCGAAGCGAAGCTCGATCTTCGCGCCGACCGCTTCCCGCACCTTCATCACGCGCTCGATGTCCGTCCCCACGTCGCATCCGCCCTTGATCTTGAGGCATCGGAATCCCTTCTTGATCCACTCCCTCGCCCGCGAGACGGTGTCGTCCACGGGAAGGATGCCGATGGTAACGCTGGTTTTCATTCGGTCGCGATACCCGCCGAGCAGCTTGTAGAGGGGGATGCCGGCCGCCCGGCCCAGGAGGTCATTGAGGGCGATGTCGACCAGCGCCAGCGCGGCGGGCTGGTTTCCAAGCTGTCGCTTCAACCGCAACAACAACCGGTAACGGCGCAGCGGATCCCTCGACAAGATGGACGGGCGGATGACGTCTTTCACCGCGCGCATCACCCCGTCCGCCGTCTCCCCCGTCACCTGCAGGTCCGGCGCGGAGCAACCGAATCCGACCAGCCCGTCGTTCGTCTCCAGGCGCATGAACACGTTCACCGTCGACTCGATGGTCTCGTAGGCGATGCGGTACGGCTCGCCCAGCCGCATCTCCACTTTCCATGCTTCGACGTGTGTGATCTTCATAGGCGCGTCGTTAGTACTTCCGCTGGTAGATTTCGTCGAGCGTCATGTGCTTCAGGTCCTCGACCAGCGCCACCAGGTGTGCCACCATGACTTGCCAGATCTTCTTGCCCTTGTCCTCGGTTGCTTTCGTGGGATCGCCCATGACCCCGGTAGGCGAGATCTTCTCGGTGTAGGCGTGCCAGGGCACGCCGCGCTGGGATGTGAAATTCAAGTAGCGGCTGGAGAACTGGGGAATGAAGGGCTTCGCGTCTTTCATCCTCACCAGGTGAGGTCGAGTGACGAGGGTCGTGCTGGTCTCGATTTCACCGGCGTGCACGTCGTTGGGAGTCTCCACCAGGTCGTACACGTCCACGTCGCTGGTCTCGCCCGTGTCCACACACACGAAAATGCGAGTATCGCGGTTGATCATCTGCGCGGCGTAGTTGAGCGCCGATTGGTTGCCGCCGTGCCCGTTGATGATGACGATCTTCCTGATGCCGTTGCGCGCGAGGCAGACGCCGATCTCGTACACCAGCCTGGAGAGGGAGTCGTTCGTGATGCTGATGGTGCCGGCGAAATCGTCATGGAGGTAAGAGACGCCGTAGGAGATCAACGGCAGCACGAACGGTTTGGGATCGCTGCACGCTTCGGCCACGCGTCGCGCGAGGTAATCGGCGTCGAACGCATCGTTGTCGAGCGGCAGATGCGGGCCGTGCTGCTCGATCGCCCCTACGGGCAGCAGGGCGATGTCCACCTTCTTGATTCGATCCTCGGCCTCCGGCCACGTGAGCTCGCCCCATATGGAGGGATTGACCCGTTGCGGCATCACGTGACCGGCCTCTTCGGCCTTCGACCTCCGGTGGGACTGGAACTCGAACGGATACGGCGTAAATAGGCTGGGGTCGAGAAGCGGATCGAACGGCTCCCAGTCCCGTCGCACGCGCCGCACCGCGCCGTCGGCATGCTCGAGATAGATCCGGTAGAGAGGTTCGCGCAGATCGTCGGGCATGCCGTCGATTGGAGAGCGCCTGCGATCGAAGCGAAGCTTCGCGATTTCTGCGTGCACGGCCGCCGGCCGGCGCTCCTGCGCCGAATCCTTTGGCAGCAGCTCGCGTTGATCCAAGAGATGAAGCATGTGCTCGATGCCGGGCGCTTCCTGGTGCGTGCCCCTCACGGCGACATCGGCCAGGCACTGATCGATCTGGGCGGGTGTGTAGCCGCAGCGCGTGGGGTCGGCGCCGATCGCGGACAGCATGCCCACGATCCTCCGGCACTTCTCGCACTTTCCGCACGGGCGGATGCGGCCGCCTTTCTTGTGCGTGGCGTGACACGACACCTGGTGCTCCTGGAGATCGGGGTATCGCTCGGCGAGGATTTTCTCGATGAGCAACTCGGACAACGGCCGCAGGATCGAAAACTGGCTGATCGACCATCCCTTGCGCAGGAAGTAAAGCGAAAGCGTGTTGTCGAAGTAACGGCTCTGGTCATAATAGCCGTCATAGTGGGGGATGCCTTTGAACGAAGTCCGGTTCGTGCTGTCGTGTTCGTCGCCGATCAAGAGCCTCCCCACGCCGCGCTTGCGCGCGAGCGGGAGCGCTCCGAACAGGAACACCGCGACCGTCCACAGCCGGATGGGATAGTTGTCCGAACGGACGTTCGCGAAATCCTGGCGGATGAACGGCAGATGGCGCAACATCCACGCGAACACCCGGTCCGAGTTCACCCACACGCGCGCCGTGTTGGGCACGTGCTCCTTGAAGTGCCGGTAGGCGTTGAGCGCGGTGAACCAGTGCCGGCCGGATTCGTTCACGAAGATCGGGTGCGTTTCCCGGCCGATTTCATTCAAGAGGCCGTACGTGAGCAGACTGTCCTTGCCTCCGCTGGAGAGGACCGCATGGCGCTCGCGGTCGGTGGGCCAGAGCTTCCATCTCGGGCGGCCGGACGCGCCGGTGGGCGCGCCCGGGAATTCGAGGGACGCACGGACGTAACTCTGCCGCTTCTCGGTCGGCAGGTTCCGCGCATCGCCGAGCAGGAAGGGGTTGTACTCCAGGAATTTCTTCACGTAGATTTCGCGGGCCGTGTTTTCCGTCATCTCGTGGATGAAACGGCGGTCGGTGTCGTCGAACACGCCGTTGAACACGATGCGCCGGCAGAACATTCCGTAATTGATGGCCACCTGCGCGCCGATCATGCTCGCCAGGTTCTGCGAAGCGGGCTCGTTCGGATCGAAAACGGGTTCTTCCCAACGGTAGGAAAGGTAGCACTTGTCCTCGCGTTCGTTGGTGCGGACGACGTAGGGCACGGTGAGGCGGTCGCGGTCGATGCGGGCCGGTCCGACCTCGAGGACGTCGATCACTTCGAGCAAGGCCAGGGGGTCGTGCGCCGACTCACCCGCGGGCTCTTCGGCGGGTGATTCCGGTTTGCGTTCTCTGTTCATCGCACGCTTCCTTCCGTTCGCGGCCGGGACGCGTGCCGCGGTTTCACGAAGGACCCGACGACCGCGGCCAGCCCGGCCGGTCCATCCCGCAGCACGTCGAATGCCGGCAATCCCGTCGATTTCGTGATGCCCGTAATCACGCCGGGAACTTCATCGGAAGCTATATTTTCGTGGTTCACGGTGATCGCCACCACCGGTTTTCCCGACAACAGTTCGACGGCGCGGATCTGCGTTTCCAGCGGGTGGATGGGGTAGCCGGGGAATCCGTCGTAGTCTTTGCGCGCGGGCGCGTGCTGGAGGACCACGATGTCGGGGCGACCCGCGGCGAGGATCTCGAAGCCGCCGGGGTACGCCGGGTTCATGAGGCTCCCCTGGCCCTCGAGCACGATCACGTCCGGCCGGGCCTCCTTCCATGCGGACCACACCGCGTGCTCGATCTCGCCGGAAACGAAATCGTTCACGAGCGAATCGAGAATGATTCCGTACTTCGACCCTTGCATCCACGCGGTCTGTCCCGTGCCGACAAGCTCCGCTTCGAGACCGGCGTCCCGCAGCCCGTGCACGAGCAGCCACGCGGTGGTGCGCTTGCCCACCGCCGAGTCTGTTCCCAACAGGGCCACCTTGAGCGAGGTGACCGACTCGATCTTGCCGCTGAAGAAGTGGAGCTGGTTGCGCGGCGGGGGCTTGCGAATGTCCCGCAGCGTTACCCGCCGCCCGGCCGCGAGCGAGACCAGTTCGGGGTCCTCGGTGAGGAAGTCGTGGAGGCCGCAGTCCACGGAGAGACCGGAGGCGATCGCCGCCCGGACGTCGCTCCGCGCCTCCTTGCTCAATCGTCCGCCATCGGGCGCAAGCCCGATCACGAAATGCGTGGCGGGCGTTCCGCCGGCACGATGCGCGGAGAGCGCATCCTCGAGCGATGGGAAGATGGGGATCCCGTTGGCCCGGTCATCGAGCACCTCGCCGGCGTCCCTGCCGGCATAGCGGGAGTCGATGACGGAGAGCACGCGGTACCGTTCGGTGAAACGCACCAGCCCGTGCGCGGTTTTTCCATTCGGAGTGTTGAAGGCTCCCTGGCAGTAGACGATGGCGTTGCCGTCGTTGCCGGTGGCCATCACCGCCTCCCGGTGAGCAGCACCACGTATCGTTCGGAGGGGAGCGGCGACTTGGCGTGCCGTTCGACGAGCGCGATCAAACCGGCCGTCGAGGCGGGGAGCACGTTGAATCCCTCACGCTCGCGCAGAACACGCGAGAAGGTGAGCAGCATCTTGTCGCTCGCGTCCGTGGCCCAGCCGTTGGTGCTGCGTATCGCCTGCAGTGCGAGGTCCCCGTCGATCGAATGCCAGTTGATAAGCGGTTCGTTCACCATGGTTTCGTGGATCTGTTCGGGCGGCAGGTCCTCGCACCTGTCGAGATTGCGCAGGTAGGCGGCCACGATCGGGTTCTTCTTGTAAGACGAACCGGCGACGAACCGCGGCATGTGCGATGTCTTGCCGCGGCGGTACAGGCTCAAGAAGCCCTTGTATATACCGGCCAGGGTGGAGCCGTTGGACACGGGAACGGCGACGACCTGCGGCGCATCGCGGAGGTCGTCGTAGATCTCGTAAGCGATCTGGCCGTAGGCGCCGAGCTGGAGAGCGATGTTCGCGCCTCCGGGATTGGCGTCGTAGATCTCCTGGCGTTCCGCGCATTCGCGCGACGCGATCACGGCGTTCTCGTAATCGCCCTCGACGCGAATGATCTCGGCGCCCAGGTCGATCATCTCATGCACTCTCCTCGTCCGGTAGTGCTGGGGAATGTAGATCAAGCAACGCAGCCCCGCGAAGGAAGCGGCGAGCGCCATCGCCGTGCCGTAATTGCCGCACGTGGCGACGGTGATGGCGTCGAATCTCCGGCGCAGCGCGTCCCAGACCTGCCGGAAAGCGATGCGGTCCTTCTGGGTCCCGGTGGGATTGCCGCCTTCGAACTTGAGATAGATCTGGCGGAATCCGACCTCGCGCTCGAGGTTGCGGGCGCGCGCCATCGACGTGTCGCCCACTTCCGAGTCCATGATGTCCTCGTACGCTTCGAGTCTCTCTTCCAGCGAACGAACGGAATCAGATGCGATCTGGCGCCGGTCTTCGACCTCTCGGGACACCTCCGAGATCTCGCCGACGGCGCCATCCATTATCTGCATCAGCTGCGAACCATGCTCCCCAAGGTCTGGGTGGGGAGGGTGCGAATCGTTGCTCATGTTGCCTCCTTCCGCCGTCATGGCGGCACTCGTGGTAATGTAACAAAAATCCCGGGCAGCGGGGCAACAAAACCGTCCGCGCCCAGGGCGTTCCGAGGCAGGCACCTCGCGGCTGGAGGCCCGGACTCGGGGTCCCGGCCGGGGGCCGACGATAAACATGCACACATCGTGCCGTCTCGCTCAAAAGTCGCTGGTCATGATGAACAGGGGCTGGTGATCGAAGCGGCGGTAGCTCGGACGCAGGCGGTCGGTGTTGTAGTACTTGGCGACATCCACCACCTTGCGCGTGCCCGTCACCATCTCGATGGGCACATTGTCGTAGACGCCGTTCCTGACGCCCAGCAGCCGGCCGGACGTGTTGTTGAGGATGAGGTCGAGGGCGAAGTTGCCGAACGCCATTGGCACGACCGAGTCGAGCGCGTCGGGATCACCCGAACGCACGAGGTAACCCAAGCGCTGGTTGACCACGTTGATCGTCTTCCCGTTGTTGAAGATCGGAGAGAGCTCTTTGAGGCGGGCGGCCACGCGGTCGCCGATACCGCCGAGTTTACGGTGTCCGTACTGGTCGGTTTCCGTCCCCTCGTAGGTCATTTCGCTGTCGTCGATCATCTTCGCGCCCTCCGAGACCAGAACCACGGAGTAGCGACTCGGGTGCTCGCGGCGGTCCTCCACCAGCAGCTCGGTCAACCGTTCGATATTGAAGGGGTACTCCGGGATCAAGCACCGGTTCGCCGCGCCCGCCATGGTGGGGAGCAGCGCCGTGAAACCGGCGTAGCGCCCGAAAACCTCGATCACGAGGAATCGCTCGTGGGAGCCCGCCGTGGTGCGGAGGCGGTGGGTGAGTTCGAGCGTGCGCGTCACACAAGTGCTGAAACCGATACAGTAATCCGTACCGGGCACGTCGTTGTCCATGGTCTTCGGGATAGCGACCACCTTCACGCCTTCTTCGTGGAGCCGTTTGGCGTAGCTCAGCGTGTCGTCGCCCCCGATGGGGATCAGGTAGTCGATGCCGAGGAACTCGATGTTCTTGAGGACGTCGGGAGTGATATCGGATATGTCGTCATGATACTTGTGCGCCAGATGCGGCGGCACGTCGGGCCGCGGAAGGGTGCTGGGGCGGACGCGGGAGGTGTGGAGAAACGTCCCCCCGGTCCTTGCCTGGCGATCGACGACCTCCTCGGTGAGCAGGGTGACGTACTGCGTGTTGTCGGCGTCCTTCTCGGGAACCATGTCGACCAAACCAGCCCAGCCCCGGCGGATGCCGATGACGCGGTATCCTTCCCACAAGGCGCGGATGGTTACGGCACGGATGGCAGGGTTCAAGCCCGGAACGTCGCCGCCGCCGGTCAAGATGCCAATCGTACCCTTGTACTTGGGCATGGTTTCGATCCTCCTGATAACGTGTCTGTCTCGCGGATCGCGTAAAAAGCGTGAACTCGGAAAGTGGACTTTGGATCGGGCCACATTGTAACAAAGGGCCCGTCCGGTTCAACATCGATCGACCAAGCTGTCCGGGATTCTACTGAAGGGGCTGGCCCCCCACAAGACGATAGTGGGTGGTGGTTTCCGCAGGTGTGGCCGGGAGCGCATGGTCCCCCGCGCCATCGCAGGGGGCCCAGGGGGCGGCCAGGCCCGAAGGGCAAAAGAAATGGGCCCGCAATTCCTTGCGGGCCCCATGTTATTCCGGCAGCCCCAGTCCCATCAATAGTGCTGGCCGGAACACACTCAATCGATGTAGCCCTAATGATGCGCGCCAACGAGTAGTGCGGTTGTCTAGCTGCTTATTTGATTAGTTGCGTACCCTGACGAGCTCCTACTCGGATGGGTGTACGCTACGGCCCCCGGCCACCGTTGTCAAGAACTTCTAAAGAATATTTTCACAAACTTTTGACCAGAACTGTATCCGTCTATATTACATGCGGTTATCTACGCTCCCGAGAGACGGCCCGTGGTGCGCGCCCGGCGCTTCAGCGCTTGTGTTCCGGCTCCCCAGGGCCGAAATAGGCGGCGGCGAAGGCCGAGGTGAGCGACCGCAGCTTCTCCACGTTCTGCAGGTCGGTGGTTTGCTTGCACTTCATGGCAACGACCAGCATCTCGTGGAGCAACTTGAGTTGTCCGAGGTACGCGTCGTACTTCGGCCCGTCCTGAGGCGTTGCCGGCTTCACGCGCTGGGTCATGAAATACTGGCTCACGATGTGCTGCAGCTCGTCGGCGTGCGTGTCCTTGTTCATGGTCCATCGGACGATCTGGTTGTAGTCGACCGGTGACGCCTTCGCGAGCTCCACGATGCCCTTCATCGACTTCTCAATGGTCGCGATGTGCTCCTCGATGAGCGAGATCCGCATCTGATCGTCGTAAATGCCGCACGGGATCTCACAGTGAGAAAGCGCCGGCCGAGCCGCGAAGGAGAGCACGGTCAAGGCCACCGCACAAACAGCGAATCTTTTCATGACAAGACCTCCCGTTCAATCTGCGAACAGTTCGTGGAAAAAATCGAGCATCGCCTGCAATGTACATCGCGCCGGGCCCGACCGCAAAAATTTTGTCGAGGGGGTTGAACCGCCGCCGCGATCGGTCTTGGAACGCGGCGACCGGAAGTGTTCGTGACGCAGTTCACATAGGGTGTTCTCTGGGCGGGCCCGAGTTGTGGTGTCCAATTCGCTTTACGGTGTCGCGTCTTCTTGACGATTTTCGCCTCCCGCGCCCGGCGCTGTTGACAACGGTGGACCGACCGGTGAAAATGTTGCTCGTGTAAATGGGAGGTGAGTCATGCGTAAGATCGTATTGGGAGCAGTGATGGTCGCGGTGTTCGCGCTGGGTCTCTCGGTGGGCCTCAGCACGCCGAACGCCGAGGCCGCGTTCTGCTACTGGACGTGCGGGTGCAACGGCGTCCCGTACAAATGTTGCGTCACACCGTACGGTACGGCGTGCAAGCCGGATCCGAACGGGCCCATCCAGTGTCCGCAGATCTACGACTGCTGAGGGCGCTTCCGTTGCCAGCAGCGTGTTTGAGATAGCGGAAACTCGATGTCAGAGGGCGGGGCGCTCGACCCCGCCCTCGCGTTTTAGCACGGGGCATGGAACGGCCGGCAGATCTCCCCTCCCGGAGGGCCGGGCTGAATGCGAAGGAGACGACGATGCGCAAAAGGTCCCGAGCGCTCAGGGTCATCGGGTACGCAGTGATGTTGCTCGCGGTGGGAATCGCGGGCGTGTTTGTCGGGCACCTGCTCCGCGGCGGCTTGCCGGCGGCGAGGGACCGGGAGGTGACGATGCGTGTCCCGACATCGTTGCTCAACGTCGGAAGGGCGTTTCCGGACGTCCCCGTCTTGACGTGGAACGGGACGGCGATCCAGACCGGGGAGATGATCGGGGCGACGGGCTGCGTCGTGCTCTTTCTCGACCTGGAGTGCCCGCCGTGCGAAGAAATGGTGGCGAGGTGGGAACGAGCGCTCGACGACGGCATTGTCTCCAACGGCGAGCTCTGGGGTGTCGCCTACCAGCCACGGCATGTGGTGGAGACCTACGTCGCCGAGCACCTCATCCGATTTCCGATGGTCGTGGACAGCT
>JBGSIK010000236.1:0-3023 GCA_041742575.1 Candidatus Krumholzibacteriia bacterium | reverse complement strand
CTCGTCGTGGTGTTGAATGCGATTGGCGCCTGGACTGCGCTCTTGACCCTGTCCCTCGCGGCGGCGGTGGGACTCCACCGCTATCGGCGGGTCCCGCGGGCGTTCACCCTGTCGACGGTCGGGGAAACCGTCGTAGGGCCGGTGAGTCGAGACGAAATCACGGCCGGCTGGAAAGCCCATGCAGCGGCGAGCACCCCAAGGGGAGCTGTGTTCGCGCGCCTTCTCCACCGCACGATCTTCCGGTGCTTCACCGTGGGAGCCAAGCGGAAGTTCTCCCCGTGGCTGACGTTCCCGTTCATCGCCTTGTTCGGCGCGCTGCTCTCGGTGCTGGACACATTGTGGTTCGAGGACAGCCAGCGGTTTCTCTACGTGCCCATGACTGTCTACGTCCTGATTTCTTTCACGGCGCAACCTCTGGGTGCGCTGTACCTCCTGGACGGCTTGCCCGTTTCCCGGCGCCGTGTGTGGAACGTTCTCGTCATCCCATACCTGGCGGTGTTGCTCGCCGGTTACGGCTTGGGTGCGGCGGTGGTCGCGTTGCGCGTGGATACGGCCGCAAAAGGCGAGGTGATCCATTTCCTCCAAGACAAGCGCAACGGACACACGTACCTGTACATCCCGGCGAGCGCCATGGAGATCGCGTGGGACGGCGAGGTCCCGAAGACCACCTCGCCATGGGGTGAGACACACGAGGCGTGGTCCAAGCCGTTGCACCGGTGGTGCCGCGTTCGCCTGTACTCGCCGTATCACACGCCGCCGGGAAGCTCCATCGAGTTCGTCGCGTGGCAAATGAGCCGTGCGACGGAGGCGGTGTACGGAGAGGCATTGGCTCCCGACGAGATCGCATCGAGATATCTGGAGAAGCGAACCGACGGCAGCGTGGGGTTGCGGGGGGAACGGCTCACCATTCAGAAGGACAATCCGCATCTTCGGCGGATCCATCACGGCGGCCCGGTGTTTCCGTTTCTCTTTGGATCCGTGTTCGTGCTGTGGATGGTGGCGAGCATCGTGTACATGCAAACACTCCGCGGCGGCGTGACGAAGAGAACCCAAGTGTTGGTCATGTGGGCGTTGATGGCGGCGATGCTCGTGTGGTGGTTCGTGCCCTTCATTCTGGCCGTCACGCATGTGGCCGACCCCGAAATCGTGACGGGATTTCTCGTCATCGTGTTCGGGCGGATCGGAGCCTCTGCGTGGGCGACACTGCTGGTTTGGGGCGCGGCGATTGCGCTCTCGGCGGCGGCCTACGTATTGGCGTTGGGCCGGTTCGCGCGGGTCGAAGTCATCCGAGAGGAGGTGTGACAGCATGTTTCTGAAGAGATGCAAGGATTACAGAGTGAGATTGGGGCTCGGGCAGCTGTGGGGCACGCTGGGCCTCGTCGGGCTTATCGCCAGCGGAACGCTCGGCAACACCAGCGTCCTCGGGCTATTCATGGAAGAGTCGAGGCTCCTCGATTTTCTCCGGGGTTTCCTGACCGGTTTATCGGCCGCAGCGCTCGGAATGTCCGTGGTGTTCAGCGCCGCGGCGCTCGTGGCGATCCGGAGGGAGCGAAATCACACTTAGCGGATCTTGCGACGAGGGAACGGGCCCCGCGATCCCGCTGCTTTCGTTTGACGGGCACCACGGGGCCGGTTACCATGGTTGGTGGTCGTGAACTGCGTCGACGTTCCCATCAATATCATCGAAAAGCGGACTCTCTCGTGAAGAACGTTTCAAGATCACGTCTCCGAGCGGCCAAGAGCTACCTTCCCACCCGTACGCGAACCCTGCGCCCGTCGCGCGCGGTGCGGGTGATCGGTCTCGCGGTCATCTTTCACCTCTTTTCGATTGGAATCGCGGCGGCGGCGCCGCCCGCGGGACGGATTGCCGCGGATTCCACTCAGGTGTCGCGCTGGCTCAAGCAGGCGATGCCCTCCGACTTCAAGCAGGGTGGATTCTCCGGCCTGCAGTACTGGCAGTGGCTGGGGCTGTTCATTGTGATCGTTCTGGGGGTCCTCGCCAACTACACCGCGCGGGCGCTACTGCGGCCGGTCTTCCGCCGTGGGCTGCAGCGCTCGGGTCTGGGATTGGACGACAAATCGGTGCAGAAAGCGCGGCGCTCGATCGGGCCGTTCGTGGGTGCGGTGGTCTGGCTGTTGTTGATTCGTCTCCTGGGCTTCACCGGGGCGGCCCGCGACGTTGCCCTCACCGCGACTGCCGTTTACGCCGTGTTCACGGGCACCATCGCCTCCTGGCGAATGGTGGATGTGCTCGCCGATGCTTTGCTCCGCATGGCCAAGCGGACGGAAAGCCGCGTTGACGATGTCGTCATCCCCATGGTGCGCAAGGCAACGAAGGTGTTCCTGGTGGCGTTCGGTCTGGTCTATTGCGCGCAAAACCTGAATATCAACATCATCCCCCTCATCACGGGGCTCGGAATCGGAGGGCTCGCGGTCGCGTTCGCCGCCAAAGACACCATCGAGAACTTTTTCGGATCGGTTGCGGTTGTTCTCGACCGGTCTTTCGAGGTCGGGGACTGGGTGGTGGTCGGCGATGTCGAGGGGATCGTCGAGCAACTGGGATTTCGTTCCACAAAAGTGCGCACCTTCTCCAACTCGCAGGTCACCATTCCCAATGCGAGCCTCGTGCGGGCGAGCGTCGATAACTACGGCCGGCGCGCGTACCGCCGCTGGAACACGACGATCAGTGTCCAGTACGACACTTCTCCGGAGAAACTGCTCGCGTTTACCGAGGGTATCCGCGAGCTGGTCCGCCGACACCCGTACACGCGTAAGGACTCCTATCAGGTGTGGTGCAATGACTTCGCGGATTCCGGCCTGAAAGTCCTTCTGTACGTTTTCTACCAGCTGCCTGATTGGTCCACCGAGCTACGGGAACGGGAGCGGCTGCTCGTGGACATCGTTCGTCTGGCCGACCGTCTGGGCGTGAAGTTCGCCTTCCCGACGCGTACGGTCCACCACTTCCAGGGGGAACCCGGACCGAGCGGTTCGCGGTATGAAATCCCGCGCGGGACGAGCGACGA
>JBGSIK010000235.1:0-4689 GCA_041742575.1 Candidatus Krumholzibacteriia bacterium | reverse complement strand
GAGTCCGGAACACTGTCAAGGAAAAATGTCAGTTCAACAAAAATTTTGTGCGGACTCCGAGCAACACTCCATCGCGTGTTTGCTCGTCCGCGTGTTCGCGTGACTCGCCGATCGATCCACGCGATCGAACGATGCGCATGATCACTGAGATTCGATACGGTTCATCGCTCACACCAAATCCTCCGCGTTCGCGAGCGCATCTTCCGGGCGTTTTGCTCAGTTTCCAACACAAATTGCAAGATCCGTACCACTCACCGTCGCGCGCGGCGTCGACACGCGTGCGTCGCGCGTTGGAGCCACGCGAGGATGCGGCGATATTCGATCAACCGCTCAACGGTGTCTCGCTCCGACACCGGATGCACGTCTTCGGCCGCGAACGGAGTTCGCAGCATTTCCCGCGTCTGTACGCCAACATTTCCACGTCGTGTCCCCGTTACGCGGGGCCGACGACCATGCGGCGCCGCACTTGCTCCGACCTTGCGTGGCGGTCGGCGACGGACTTGTCGAGCGCAACTTTTTCTGCTACAGTCAGGCTCCGACACGGGTGTCGCGGCCGCGATCGGATTGCAAAATGACGGTCGACCGTTGCCGGAGATGGAAAGCAAGACGCCAGCCCCGTTCATTGGAAACGGGCTCCAGTCATGCGCTACGAACTCGGTCTCTACGAGATCACAGACCTCCACGTTCGCCGAACCGAATTCGCCCTGGACGATCCGGACCAACTCGATTCCAAGAGAGGAAGCGTGCCCCGATGCGTCGTAGCCCAGCGTTGCTGATAACGGTTGCGCTGATCGCGCTCTTTGCCGCCCGCGAGGCACCGGCAGCCCACGGAACCGGCCAGGAGGCATCGCCCCTCAAGATCGACCCCGTTCTGGTCCAGAAGACGCCATTCCAGATAGAGGTCACGGACCCACGTCTCGAATCCGTTCCCTTCGCGCTCATGATCATCGATTCGGGCGACGAGGTGGTCTACACCTACAACGGCCTCATTCCCGCGACGCTGCGGAACATCCGCTTGCCTTCGACCGGCGACTACCAGGTCGTCCTCAACACCGCCGGCAACACGTGGGAAACCGAAGTCAGAGCCATACACGGCGTCGCATCGTTGCTGCCGCCGCTTTTCGCCATCCTGATGGCGCTCGTCTTCCGCCAGGTGTACCTGGCGCTGTTTGCGGGCATTTGGCTCGGGGCGATCATCATCAACGGTTACCATCCCGTCGTCGGGTTCTTCTATGTGATCGACCATTACGTCGTCGGCTCCCTGGCAGGAGAGGAGGGGTGGGACCGCGTGGCCATTGCCGTCTTCACGCTGCTACTCGGCGGACTGGTCGGAGTCGTGTCCAGGTCCGGAGGGGTCAAGGGCATAGTCAAAGCGCTCGCTCGCCTCGCCACCACACCCCGCCGGGGGCAGGTCGCCACGTGGCTCATGGGGCTCCTGATTTTCTTCGACGACTACACCAATACCCTGGTCGTAGGCAACACGATGCGGCCGATCACCGATCGTGTGAAGATCTCCCGCGAGAAGTTGGCGTACATCGTCGATTCCACCTCGGCGCCGGTCGCGAGCATCGCGGTGGTGACAAGCTGGATCGGATTCGAGATCAGCCTGCTCAAAGACGCGTTTGCGTCGGTCGGGATGCTGGACCGCAACCCCTTCACGACGTTTGTATCAGCGATTCCTTACAGCTACTACCCCATCCTCACCCTGTTCTTCGGACTCCTGGTCGCTCTGCTCGGGCGCGACTACGGGCCCATGCTCCGCGCCGAGCGGCGCGCGCGCCTCGAGGGATTGCTCATCGCGCCGGGCGCCGTTCCCATATCGAACATCGACACCGATATCACTCCGGCCGAACACACGCCGGATCGTTGGTACAACGCTGTCCTTCCGATACTGATCGTCGTCGTAGGGACCATCCTGGGATTGTTCGTCACGGGTCGCACGTCGCTGGTCGCGTCCGGCGGTGACCCCGGCTTCCTGGAAGCAATCCGCTCGGGCGACTCCTTCGTGGCGCTTCTCTGGAGCTCCTTCGCCGGTTGTGTGGCCGCGATAGTCCTGGTGGTCGGGCAGCGGATCCTGTCCCTCACGGAAACGATCAACGCGTGGATAGCCGGCATCAAGGCGATGACACCGGCGATCATCATCCTTATCCTCGCCTGGTCCATCGGCATGGTCTGCCGCGACCTGCACACGGCGGATTACCTGGTGGGTAAGCTTTCAGGTGTGCTCGTCCCATTGCTTTTGCCCGGTCTCATCTTCGCCGTGGCCGCCGCCGTGAGCTTCTCGACCGGGACTTCCTGGGGTACGATGACGATCCTCACCCCGCTCGCGATTCCGCTGGTGGTTCAGGTGACGCAGATGCACGAACTGCCCACTCCGACCGAGGAATCGGTTTTGCTCGCGAGCATCGCCGCCATACTTTCGGGCTCTGTTTTCGGAGACCACTGCTCGCCGATTTCCGATACCACCATCATGTCCTCGATGGCAAGCACGTCGGACCACGTCGATCACGTGCGCACACAGCTGCCCTATGCGCTGACGGTAGCCGCGCTGTGCCTGCTGCTGGGGTATCTGCCGGCCGCGGCGGGATTTCCGAACTGGCTCGGTCTCGCCCTGTCGCTCGTCGGCGTGTTCCTGGTGGTCCGGTTCCTCGGCAAGCCGGTCTCTTCCCCCGGCAAGCGCGAGACCCCATGAATCCTTTGCTGGTGATCGCTTCGCTGGCTGCCTGGGCCGTGGGCCCGATGTCATCGCCGAGCCGAACGCCGGGTGAAACGGGCGAATGTGCGCCGGTCGGAGTTCCCTTTTCGCTCTCCATCTCGGAGCGGCGCGAGGAGCAAAGGGACCCGAGGGCCCCGGACGGAAAGAGCAAGATCGTGTTCGAGACGCAACTCACGCTGCACGGGCGCTTCGTGCGCGAGGACATGAACGGGCGCAGGGCGCTGGCAGTGTGCGCAGATTCGATCACCTTCGTGAGCCACCGCCCGCTTGCCTATCGCACGTTCCTGTCGGCGGACACTATGTACTACCATGCGCCGGGAGGGAAGGCGGTGATCGATCCTGCGGTCTTGCCCGCGGTCGACACCATGCTCGCCTGCCTGTTCCGCGGACCCGCCCTCCGCGCACACCTTGCGGCGGGGGGTGCCGTCGATTCCCTCCAGTACTTGAAAGCAGAGTGTCAGAGCGGAGAGTTCCAACGGGTGAACATGCCGGTCACATTGGGCTTTTTCCTGCCTGATTCGCCTTCGCTCGCCGCCGAGGAGGGCGCGCGCTGGCTGGCCCTCCGGAACCTGCCGCTATTCTCCGGCGTGCCCTTCCACCCGGCGGCCGAATTTCGGTGGCATGCGGTCGACGCCGACCACGGACAGGCCACCATTGTTTTCTCCGCCGATTCCACTTTCGGTCGCCGGCAAACAACGCTGGCGAACGGTGAGGAGGCCGTCATCATCCGCGATCGCGTTCGTGCCGGCGGCACCCTCGTGCTCGAGCGGGAGGCGGCGTTGCCCGTGAGTGGCGAAGTGCGCATCCGCGAACGCATGGAGATCCTGCGGCCGCAACTGGGACCGGACCCCGTTATCAAGTACGGCGAATACACCATCCGTATACGGACGAAGTGATCGGGTCAGGTGAGGCCAGAAAAACGCGGGCGAGGTCGTTACGGCAGGGGAACTTCGGCCTCGGCGGCCAGCTTCTCGCGGGCGCGATCGGCGGCCTGGATGTTCCAATCCGCATCGCCCCAGAAATCGAGGAACGACTGGTAGTCGGCCAGCGCTTCGGTTTCCTTGCCGGTCGCGATGCGCGTCTCCGCCAGGTAGAATAGCGATTCCACGTACAGAACGGGGTCTTCGTGGTAGGGGAACTCGACGCCGAAGCCCCTCCGGTGGGATTCCACAAACGCCGCTCCGGCCTGCTCCGCCGCCCCGCTGCGAAACGCGGTGTATCCGCGCAGGAACGCGCGCGTTTGCGCATGCACCACACCAGGGCCTCCGACGCCGGCGCCCTCCCCGAGCACCTGGAGAGCAGTCTGATCTTCCTCGGCTTGAATATGCGCGAGGGCAACCATCTCCGTGTAGTCGACCGACATGATCCCCGCCCACATGGTCCAGTCCGGACTCGATCGCCACTGCACGAGCGTTCGCCTCGCGGTCTCGATGTTTCCCTTCATGATTTCGGTGCGGAGCCTGCCGAGAGAGACAGGCACGTCGCCGAAACCGGCGATCCAGCGGTCCGCAATCGACTCCGCAGCGTCGCGCTCGCCCAGCTCGCACAGGTATCCCACCAGGGCAGTCGCGCACGAAAGCCCGTAACCCACGGCCCCACCGAGAATCGCATACCGAATGGCTTCATCCATCGCGGACACCCCGTCGTCGAAACGACCGGACAGGAAGTCCACGAACCCGATCCCCTCCATCGCGATCGCACGCAAAACGGGATCCTCGAAGAGGAGCAACTTCTCGAAGCTCACCCGTGCGGGCTCGAACTCTTGCTCGGCGGCGTAGAGATTCGCGCGGGCAACGATCGCGGCGACATACCTGCTATCGATCACCAGCGCGTTGTTGCAGAATTCGATCGCCTCCGGCGTGCGACCGCGCAAGAACTCGACCTGGGAGAGAAGCACATAGGGGTAAGGCTCTTCCGCGTGCGTTCGCGCCAGATTCCGTGCCTCGCCCGACGCGGCATCGAGTTCGCCCGCC
>JBGSIK010000234.1:0-4581 GCA_041742575.1 Candidatus Krumholzibacteriia bacterium | reverse complement strand
CTACGGGAGGTGGGAGTCGGCGACCGGCAACCGCAGTACGTCGGATATGCGTCTGGAGCTGGCGCGCAAGCTGGATCTGCAGGACGAACCTGGTGAGCCCGATGCCGTCCGGGCCATGAAGTCGTGCGTCGTCGGCATGTTGAAGGCCCGCCTGGGGGACTCGGACGCCGCTGACTGGTTCGAGCGAGCGATCGTCGAAGCCCCGAACGAACCGGGCTACGAACTCTTCCTCGCTCGGTACTGGAGCAACACCCGCGGCGCTCGAGGCCCGGTCCGGGATCTCGCTGAGCTTCACTACCGTCGCGCGCTCGAGAAGCTGGAGCGACTGCGCAACAAGGGAGAGCTTCGGCCGTTTCATGCCACGATCGAGGACTGGACACAGAAGCATCTACTGGTGCTTCATCAGCAGGATGGCATCCCGCTGCTACCGAGCAACGCTTTTCCGTATTCTTCGAAGGGGCGGTTCACCCCCGAGCTGGCGTTTTCGTCGGAGATCGCCAGCTCGGCAGATACACGCGATTTCTTCTACAGCAACGAGATGCGCACGTTCACCGGTGAGTTGCTCTTTGCCGAGAGCGAGGTCCGAGCGGCACGGAGTCTGTCCGCCCGCGAGAAGTGGGACCTGGCGCGCGCGCCGCTCCGCTACCAGACGGACAACCGCCTGCGACTCGTCTTCGGGCCGCTCGGCGCGCTCGACTTCGCGTACGGCTATTCCAGGGCACAGAAGGCCCAAGTTACCACGTTCTATGACCCGACCAAGTACCTCACGGACACGAGTGTCGAGCAGTACGGTCTTGGCTATTCCAGGGTTTTTCCCCTCTATCCAGTCCTCGACCTGAAAGTCGACGGGGGGTACCGCCGCGTGCGTCGTCGGGGGCTCATCGAGTTTCTGCCCGACCGCCGCGACGAGTTCAACATGTATGAATTCAAGCCTGCGGTCTCGCGGTTCATCGGCCCCGACAAGGTCACTCTGCGCGGCGTCTGGGCGTATCTCGACATCGCCGCGCTTCCGGGGGGCGTGCCCGAGCAGGCGATGCGACAGAAGGTCATTCGCGGGGCGGAGGCGGAGTATGCAATGTACCGGACTCTCACGGTGCCGGACGGTCTCACCGGCCACTTCGTGCGCACTCCGACGCGCGGTCTGTCCTTCAAAGCAGGACTCACGCAGGACGACGAGGTGTACGGGGTTCGTAAGGTCACTCGTAATGACTACTATGCGGGATTGCGTTACGCATCCCCGCGCCCCTGGGAGCTGCACTTGCAGGGAAACTACTACACCTCGCGGGCAGTTTATGTGAATCCGAACGACCCGAATCCCCACGAGTACACGGATCCGAGTCAAACATTCGCGAGCGTTCGCCCATCGCTCTTGGCGCAGGTCAGACTCGTCGATCCGGAGAGCGCCCCGGGGCTGCGTGGGACCTTCGGCGGCTTCACCCTCGAAATGCTCAACCTTGTTGTTCCGGCCCACGTGGAGTTCGCCACAGTCGGTCCGAAGACGTACGAGAACGTCCGCGTTGGCGTCGAAGTCTGGGCGAAGTTCTTCCAGCAGGGTGTGCTGGGCATCCCCGTTTTGGTCACCCTGGGATATGACGTGCAGGACTTCTACCAAATCGACAAATGGATGCATCTGGTTCACGCGAACCTTCGCATTGGCTGGGGGGATCTGTGATGCGCAAGTTGCTCGTGAGCTGTCTGTTCCTCTCGCTGTCCTCCTGTGGGCGTACGATCGAGCCTAGAACGCCAGCAACCGCCCCGAGCGGCGCCGAGGCCGTCGGTCCGGGCTTTCTCGCGCCGCCCGAGTCCGCGTCGATGCTTGTCGCGACCGATGCGAAGGGCAAGCCCATCTCTCCCAAAGTCACGAGCTCGTTTTCCCAAGTGCCCGTCTCGAACAAGTGGTGGTCGTCGCTCATCTGGCAGTTCCATGGCGACAACCCGTACTCCCTCGAGCTGTATGCGCATCCGCTTGTTTTCAAGGCCAACGCCGCAGGCTTGGGGCTGTCCTACCCGAGCTCGCCGATGGTCCTGCCGCGGGAGTACATGCATCGGTATTCGGAGGACGTGGTTGTATCGCTCGACGGCCTGAGGTCGCCCGACGCACGGGTCGCATCTTATTCGGATTGGACCGTAACGGCGGAGTGGCGTGCGGGTGCATCGGCGCTTCGGGCCACAATCGGCCACGGCTTCCCGTTCGCCTACTTCGAACGGGAGGGGAGCGCTCCGGCCCTCGTTCTCGCCAACCCTTCCACGGTCCTGTCGAATAAGGGGCCAGTGGTTGCCTTCACCGTGAGTGGACGCCACTACGCGCTTTTTGCTCCCGGCGGCGCGAGCTGGGAACGCACGGATCGAGGCTTTCGCTCAGACCTTGGCGGCAAAAAGTACTTCTCGGTAGCGGCCCTCCCGAACACGTCCGGGGAAACGCTCGATGAGTTTCGACGCCACGCCTACGCTTTCGTTCGCGATACGAGCGTGAGATTCACCTACGACGCGGCAAACGCGTCGCTCGACAGCACGTTCGAGCTACGCAGCGAGGCGATGGAGTCGCAGGAGGGGTTGTCGAGTGAGCCCCTGATCGCGCTCTATCGGCACCAGTGGCTTCACAGCTCCGACCAGCTCCTCTCCTACGAGTACAGTTCGCCGCGCGGCGTGATGAAGACGCGCGTGGGCAACAGCTTCCGCACCCGGACTAAGTTCTCGGGAATACTGCCCGTCTTGCCAAAGCAGGGTGATGTCTCGCTTCGCTACGACGTTCGCGCGGTCTTCGACCAGCCGGACTTGTTCCCGGTTGGCCTCGGTGAGCGTCCGGACCGCGACGCATACTGGGAGGGGAAGAATCTCGGCAAGTTAGCCAATGTCGCGCAGATCGCAGCTCAGGAGGGCATGGCCGACGTTCGTGACGGCCTCGTCCAGGCCCTGAAGAACGAGATCGAGGACTGGTTCGACGGTCGTGAGCCCCGGGCGTTCCGCTACGAACGCCGGTGGGCGAGCCTTGTCGGTTCACCTCCGAGCTACGGTTCTGCGCGAGAGCTGAACGATCATCACTTCCACTATGGGTACTTCGTCTTCGCGGCGGCGATCGTCGCGCGCTTCGATCCTGCGTGGGCGCAGCGATGGAAGCCGTGCATCGACCTGCTGATCGGCGACGCCGCAAACTCCAAACGAGATAACCCTCGCTTTCCGTTCCTGCGTCACATGGACGTCTATGCAGGGCACTCCTGGGCGAACGGCCCGGCCCAGTTTGCGGATGGCAACAACGAGGAGTCTGTCTCCGAAGACATCAACCTGTCGTCGGCGCTCGTGCTCTGGGGGGCGCTGACGGGAGACAAGTCCGTGCGCGACCTCGGCATCTTTCTGTACCAAAACCAGGTGATTGCCAGCGAACAGTACTGGTTCGACGTGGACCGAGCGGTCTTTCCGAAGGGGTTCGACACGAGTGCCGTCGGCATGGTGTGGGGGGCGGGCGCGAAGTACGACACCTGGTTCGATCAGGACCCGCTTATGATTCATGGCATCAATCTGCTCCCGTTCCATGGGGGATCGCTCTACCTCGGGCGTCGCGCTGACCACGTGAAGCGGAACTTCGACGAGGTGCTGAAGAAGAGTCACGGCAAGATCACCACGTGGAGGGATTACTTTCTCATGTATCTCGCCGTCGCCGACCCCGGCAGAGCCGTTGCGCTGTTCGAAGATGACACGCACTTTCTCCCCGAATTCGGCGGCTCCATGGCGATGACACGCCACTGGATCTACAACCTGCAGGCGCTCGGTACCCCGGACACGTCGGTCACCGCAAATGTCCCGACTTACGCCGTGTTCGTAAAGGGGGGGACGAAGACCCACGTCGCGTTTAACCCGGAAGCGAGCCCGAGGATGGTGAAATTTTCCGACGGCGTGCACCTGTCCGTTCCCGCAGGCGCTCTAGTGAGCAAATAGCCTGCGCGAACATGTCGTTTCCGCAACGGTGTTACCAGCAATTGGGCAACGGTCGTGAAAAAACCATTCTGCAAGAAGAAACGGAGATGGGGGATGAACGGCATGAGACTCATGGCTGCATGGACACTGGCCGGCGCGACCGTAAGTATTGGGTGCGCAGCGGGCTTATCCTCGAGCGACGACGCAACGTATGGTGAGCCGGAATCGGGGGGGCCGACCGATCGTCCTGCGGACCCGCAAGAAACCGACGGGAGTGCCGGCGAGACGGGAACACCGGTCGTCAGCACAGGAACACGGATCGTCGACGCAGGAACACTGGTCGTCGACGCAGGAACACCGGTCGTCGATGCGGGACCCATGGGTAATTCAGGGACCACCCAGGACGCGTCGGTGGGAGCCTGCCCGGCTGGAACGCTTCCCTTCGTCGTCGACAGTCAATACGTCTCGAGCGGCTACATGGGAGATGTGTATCAGGTCTCGGTTACGCCAGCAAAAGACGGGGATACAGCAGATTGCAGCGGAAATCGCGCGACTGGCGCGGTTGGCAAATGCCACACGATCGTCTATCAGGTTGTCGCTGCGGGCAGTACCATCACTCCCCCGGCCGGCGGCACGGCGGACCCGGGCGTGGGCTGCGCGGGCAAGAAC
>JBGSIK010000233.1:0-1901 GCA_041742575.1 Candidatus Krumholzibacteriia bacterium | reverse complement strand
GACCTCCGGCAACTGGATGTCCGGCGAATACGGAATGCCATCGGGGCCTGTCGGAACGCCGGGGGGCGGAGGCAGCACGTTAGGATCCCCTCCTTTACGTCCGCGCGGATCGCCGCCGGGCCCGGTGCCGTCCGCTCTGGGTCCAGTTGCGCCGGATCCCACTCCGGGTTTTGTTCCCGTTCCGATATCGGATCCCTTTCCAGTTCGTTGCGTGACTTGGCCTCTTGGCGCACTGCTTTTGCTTCCCGACTCGCCAGCCTGGCCCTGTAATGTAGCATCGGTGTCGGCACTGCCATCGGCGGGATTGGCTGTAACAGCATTACCTTGCGTATCCGCCACACTCTGATTTTGTGTCACAGCATCCTTTTCAGTGTCCCCCTCTTTTTCGGGTGGCGATTCTTGTCCAATTTCCTCTGCTGTACATTCTGGGTCTTCTGCGAGGTGGTAATGCAATGGCGTATCGTGTTCTTTTGCACTCTCGACGGCTTGCGGGAGAGCAAGGCTTCTAAATCCTTCTGATTCAGGCTCTTTTACCCAGTAGAAACCCCCAGTCGGGTATTTATTTTGAAATTCCTTCTCCGATGTGCTGCCGCGCAACTCGATTGGAACGTCCTCATAGCGATTGCATTGACGAGTTACTCCCTCCAAAAGCTCAGCGGATGGTTCCGGGGCGGTTTGCAATCCATCCGCATCAACAAAACGAATCGGGTTGTTGTGGACGACTCGATACAGGTTCAGCCCATCCACCGGTCCCAGCGGATCAGGACTCAACCACCCGCCGATGAACGGCGCGTAGTAGCGGTACTCGTAGCAGTAGAACCCCGTCACATCGTCGCGGCACTTGCCGCTATAGCGATACTCCTTTAGCTTGACGTCGCGCGCGTTCCTTCCGGCGATGAAGCTCGTTCCGCCGAACGGGAAATACTCCTCGTAGGAAATGACATCCCCTGCTTCATCGAGCTCGAGCGAGACCGAACCAAGATGATTGCCGACGAGGTAATGGAGTTTCTTGTCCCCGATGTTGTCGGTTTCGAGTCCTGTCTGGTCGATGCTCCATTGGTGCAATGTCGCCAGTCGTGCGGAACCATCGGTGATATGCGAGGTGGTGCGCAACAGGCGGGTGTTTCCGGCCCTCGAGATGCGCCGGATCTCGCAGCCGTCGAAGTGGGTCGTCTCCGTGACTTCGACCTGCCCCGCCACCAGCCGCTCGCTCACACGGCGGACTCGCAGGCCATCGGCGCCGTAAACGTAGTACTCGGCGTCGTCCGATCCGCCCGCTGCCGACCTGTCGATGATGACCACATGCGCGAGCCGGTTGTAGTGGTTCCAGTCCATCGACCGCAGGTGTGGCAGATGGATGGTGTTGCCGTTCGCGTCGAAGCGCGACTCGGGCTTGACGACGTCGATCCCGTTCAAGTCCTTCTTGGGGAGTGAGCGGTTGGACGTGGGCGACGTCCAGATCTCGGTAGTCCAGTTCTGCGTGGCGCCCTGATGGCGAATACGTTGGATGTTGCCGGCCAGGTCGTAGTCGTAGAGGCGCGTGTAGCGCTCGACCGCGGCACCGTTGTTCAAGCTGAGGTGGCGAGTCCCCTTGATGGCGTTCGCGTCAGGAAGCCCATCGCGATAGTCATGCTCCAGCAGTGCCTGATGCACACGGCCCGTCGCCCTCTTGAGCTGATAGAAGGCGTCGTAGGTGAACTCGCAGGCCGAACTGGTGGTCAGCCCCTGGATCAGGGGTGTGGCCGCTCCAGGATCTTGCACCCGATCGATCCAGCGCGTGATGTTGCCGCCCGGATCGTAGGTGTAATCGACATCGAGGTAGTCTCGGGGTGCTCCCACGACGCGCCGCGTGTACAGGCGCTCCAACCGAAAGGTGCCGGGGTCGTACTCGTAGCTCGTCT
>JBGSIK010000232.1:0-1982 GCA_041742575.1 Candidatus Krumholzibacteriia bacterium | reverse complement strand
CAAGTTCACCGGCCGGATGCGATCGAGCGTGTTCACCACCTCGGCGAATCGACCTGCCGGCCAGGTGTTCTCGGTTTTCCCTGCGCCCGGGTGAACGATCAGCTTCAGACCGTCTCCGTTCCAGTGCTCCTCCACGAATGACTGCGCCCAGCGTGCATTGGCGGCGGCAGGCACGATCACAGGGGCAAGATCGTCGGTGTCGATACCGACCGCTCGTAATGGATAGAGATTGTGCTCCGACTCGTTCATCGTCGTGAGTTCCGCCTGGTCGGGAAGGGGCAGCGTGAGGCTCAAGTAAGAGCCCGTAAGCGAGTCCCCGACGTACTTCGAAGTAGATCCGATGCGGAGCGCAGCGCCGGAGAGAACAGCGAGCACGAGGCTGGTGAACGAGAAAGAAACGGTGTGGAGAACGATCACGAGATCGTACCGCTCGCGGCGCAGCTCCCGTATGAGTCGCAGATGACTCAGCGGGTTGCGCTTGTCATACGTGTACAGCCGGTCGATATAGGGATTGTTCACCAACACGTCGCGGTTGAGCGTGGAAGTCACCACTCCGATGGCCGCCTCCGGGTGTGAGCTGCGGATGGCGCGGAAGGCGGGGATGGCGAGCAGCATGTCGCCCATCTGATTGTGTTGGCGGATGACGAGGATTTTGTCGAAACGGGACGAACGGAAGAATTCGGGAGAGCGGCGGGGGGCCGAGATGAACCGCCCCAGAAACCTCATCAGGCTCCGCTTCGACACACGCTCGATGCGCTTCACGGTACCCATGTTTCTCGGCACACTGGCTGTAGAACAGAGTCATTTGCCGGGTGGACGCTTTCCGCGAGCATCCACTTCCGACAGAATGTCGACGTAGCTCTGGTAACGCGTGCGTACGATTCTTCCCGCCGCCAACGCCTCCTTTACCCCGCAGTGCGGCTCGTGGGAATGGGTGCACGGGTTGAATCGGCACGAGTCCTCGTACCCGACGAACTCAGGGAAACAGGAGGAAACCTCGGTTCTGTCCGTTCCCGGAAATCCGAACGTCTGCATACCGGGCGTGTCGGCCAGGTATCCGTCGCGGAATTCGTATAGCTGCGAAAATGTGGTCGTGTGGCGGCCACGGCCCGTTCGATCGCCGAGCGATCCCACCTTCAGCTTCAATCCAGGATCGATCGACATGAGAAGAGAACTCTTCCCCACTCCTGATTCCCCCACGAAAGCGCACACACCGCCGCTGATCTCCTTGCCCAGGCTATCCACGCCTTGGCCGGTGAGAGCATTCGTGCAGAAGATTCGATATCCGCAAGAGGCGTACAAGTCGACAAAACGATCGATCTCTTCGTCATCGTCGACGAGATCGATCTTGTTGAGGACGACCCTCCCGGGCACACCGCCGCGCTCCCCCGAAACCAGCACCCTGTCGATGAACTCGAAGTGCACCGGCGGCGAACGCAGCGTGGCCACGGCGTAAAGTGCCTGCACGTTCGCCACGATGACGCGTTCGATTCCCTCCCGTTCCACAAAGCGCGACAGCCACGACTCCCTCTGGTCCACTTCCTCGATCGCCGCCGTCTCGCCCGCCCGCTCCGGCTCCCGCACGCTCACGCGGTCTCCCGCGACGATCTGGAAATCGCTGTCCTTGAGGCGGAGGCGACCGCGCAGCATACAGGCGACGATTTGGCCGCCGACGGCGACCCAGACGTCGCGGCCGGTCACCCGGATGACGAGCCCCTTTTTCAGGTCCGTGCCCCCGCTCACGACGCGCCCCCTCCGGATCCGACTGCGATCCGCACCGACGGGTCATATGATAACGTATTGGAATACATGAAGTTGTCTCATCCACCCGGCCGTCGGGCTTCACCCATAAAGGCTCGAGATTTTGTCTTGAGAATACCCGCAGACTCTGATATTTTCCACAGAGTAATTACGGATGGAAAAAGAAGTTAACCCAGCAACGCGTCTTTCGCTCATGATCCCACAGGAACTGACGGCATACT
>JBGSIK010000231.1:0-3490 GCA_041742575.1 Candidatus Krumholzibacteriia bacterium | reverse complement strand
ACGGAGTCCGCCTTCTCGTCGACGCCAAGAGCAAGATTTTTCTGCACGGGCTCACGCTCGACTACACGTCTGGTCTCAACGGCAAAGGTTTCGTTTTTACCAATCCCAACGCGAAAGGCACTTGCGGCTGCGGGGAATCGTTCTCCGTTTGACGACCGGTTTCCCGGACAGGGCGCAGGAGTCGCGGCCACCCTTCAGGGGCGAGGCGCAATCGGACGGCATTCCGGACCGGGGCGTCGTTTGATTTCACCGGAGGAACATGTCCGGTTTCGCGCGATTTGAAGCTCCGCGCGATTTCTTGCGACGCGCTTTCCGCAATTCGAAGGGGTTTGTTTGATTTTTCGCGGTTTCTCTTTGACGGCGCCACGACGGTTGCATATCATTGCCAAAAGAGACCAATCTGGTGCGATTCATTGCCAAGCCACATCTCCATTCCAAAAGCAACAAACTACAAAAGGAGCCAACATGAGCTGGGAACTGCCACGTTTGCCATATTCGTACGATGCGCTCGAGCCCCATATCGATGCGCGCACCATGGAGATCCACCACTCCAAACATCACCAGGCCTACATCAATAACTCCCTCGCGGCGATGGAGAAGCATCCAAAACTGCGCGAGATGACTCCCGAGGCCCTCATCACCGACCTCGACCGTATCCCGGAAGATGTCCGCACGGCATTGCGGAACAACGTCGGTGGCCACGCCAATCACACCATGTTCTGGACGGTGATGGCACCGGACGCAGGCGGGGAACCCCAGGGTGCGCTGCGCACCGCGATCGACGCCGCGTTCGGCAATTACGCGAAATTCAAGGAGCAGTTCGAGACGGCGGCAAAGACGCGATTCGGGAGCGGCTGGGCTTGGCTGGCCCGCAAGCATGACGGCAAGCTGGTCGTACTCTCCACTGCCAACCAAGATTCTCCGCTCTCGGAAAAGCTCACGCCCATCCTGTGCCTGGACGTCTGGGAGCATGCCTATTACCTGAAATATCAGAACCGGCGCCCGGAATACATCACGGCGTGGTGGAACGTCGTGAACTGGGCCGAGGTGGCCCGACGATTCGAGCACAAACGCTAACGGGATGCCGGATCAACCATGGGAGGATTACTGTGAGCGAACTCACTCGCAGACATTGCGTGCCGTGTCAAGGCGGCGTACCTCCGCTCACGAGCGAGGAGGTCAGCGACCTGGTGAAGAAACTGGGTGGCGGTTGGGAGGTCGTCGACGATCACCACCTCGAGAAGGAGTACAGGTTTCTCGATTTCGCGCGAGCGCTCGATTTCACCAACGAGGTCGGCGAGATCGCCGAGAATGAGGGTCACCATCCGGATATCCACCTTTCGTGGGGATCGGTGCGCCTGACCATCTGGACGCACAAGATTGACGGTCTGACGGAGAGCGACTTCATCCTCGCCGCCAAAGCGGACGAGGTTTTTTCGGGCTGACGAAAAGGCGGGAGCGGAAATCGCCCATTGGGGAGCGACTGCACGTCATGAAGGCTGTCTTCTTTCGCGAGCACGGCGGCCCCGAGGTACTCAAGTGGGGGGACTTCGACGACCCGGTGCTTCGGCCCGGCGAGGTACTGGTCGAAGTCAAAGCCGCTTCGGTGAATCACCTGGATCTGTTCGTCCGGCGCGGTGTTCCCGGGATTTCGATCCCGCTCCCGCACATCCCGGGCAGCGATGCGGCGGGTGTGGTGGAGCGCGTTGGCGGTGGTGTGGAAGGCGTCTCGGTGGGGCAACGCGTACTCGTGAACCCCTCCGTTTCATGCGGCCAGTGCGAGTTCTGTGTTCGCGGTGACACTTCCTTGTGCCTTTCCTATCGCCTGATCGGCGAAACGACTCAGGGCACCTGCTGCGAGAAGATCGCCATCCCCTACGCAAACGTGATTCCTATCCCGGAAGGAATGACGTTCGAGCAGGCCGCATCCATCCCTCTGGTGTTCATGACCGCATGGCGGATGTTGATCACGCGCGGGCGGCTTCGACCGGGAGAAGATGTGCTGGTTCTCGGCGCATCCGCCGGCGTCGGGATCGCGGCAATACAGATCGCCAAGGTAACGGGTGCGCGCGTGTTCGCTGCGGCCAGTACGCAGGAAAAGCTGCAGCTGTGCCGCGAGCTCGGGGCAGACGTTCTCATAAACTATTCCAGCGAAGACTTCGTCTCCCGCGTGAAAGCAGAAACTGGAAAACGGGGGGTGGATGTGGTCATCGACTATGTGGGCAAGGAAACGTGGGTGAAGAGCCTGCGCAGCCTCGCGCGCGGCGGCCGCCTGCTGACCTGCGGCGCCACCACTGGATATGATCCTCAGACCGATCTCCGACACATCTTTTACCGGCAACTCCAGGTGATCGGCTCGACCATGGGCTCGAAGAACGATCTCGTTGCTCCGCTGAAGCTGATCCAGTCCGGCCGCATGCGCCCGGTAGTAGGGGCGGTGTATGACCTGGCGGATACGGCGGCTGCGCACCGGGCGATGGAAGAGCGCAGGGCGCTGGGCAAGATTGTGATCCGCGTTTCGTGACTTAGAAGCCCCGCGCCGTGCGAGATCCCGAGATCACTCCCCGCCGATGCGCCCGGAGGGCCCTCGACCTGGAGCGAAAGCTCCCCACCGTGGCGACTTTCCGCGCTTGCAGCGCCAATGTAATTCATCCCCCTTGGGCGGGTGTTCCTGCCAACTGATTGCGGTCTCTATAGTTGGGCCGATCTTTGCCATCTGCGACCACGACGGTTGACAAGCGAGCCCTGTGCGCGTATGTTGTTTTTTAGGCGCCCCTAAAACAATATTTAGGCGCGCCAACAATCGACGGAGGTCTCTCGGGGATGTTGAGCCACGCGATGGAGAATTACCTCAAGGTCATCTACGAAATCCTCGAGCAAGAGGATCGGGCGACCACGTCGCTGATCGCGGGCAGCATGGGGATTGCCGCCGCGTCGGTCACCGCAATGGTGAAGAAGCTGGCCGGGATGAGGCTCATCCGGTACGCACCCTACCAAGGGGTTCAACTAACACCCGCCGGCGAGAAGACAGCGCTCGAGGTGGTCCGGCATCATCGCCTGCTCGAGACGTACCTCTCCGAGGCGCTCGGTGTCCCGTGGGATCGCGTGCACGAGGAGGCGGACCGGCTGGAACACGTGCTGTCGGAAGATCTCGAAGATCGGATTGCCGCGGCTCTCGGCGATCCCAACGTCGATCCGCACGGTTCGCCGATCCCGTCGCGGGACGGAATCATCCGCCGGACGAGCACCCGTCGTGTGACGTCGGTGGGAGTTGGCGAGACGGTCACCGTTGCCGAGGTCGCGGACCGGGATTCGAGGTTGCTCCAGTTCCTCGGAGACCTGCGGCTGTTTCCCGGGACGACCGTCGAGGTCCTGGCCGTCGACCCGTATCAAGGACCGCTGTTGCTTCGCGCCGGAGGGCGGGAGTTCACTTTGGGAGCAGCCGCTGCCGAGAAGATCCGTGTCGTTTCGCCGTCGTCGGGCAAGGAGA
>JBGSIK010000230.1:0-10807 GCA_041742575.1 Candidatus Krumholzibacteriia bacterium | reverse complement strand
GATGCCGCGCCGTTCGAGCTCCACGATCTCCCGGGAGATGAATGTTTCTCTCAATACTGGGAAGAGGGAGACGATGTAGGCGATCACCTCAACCCCCCACCGTCGGTCCGCGCCTGAGGTTTCCGATCGCCAGCGCCCCTGCGACCGGCACCCAGATCATGTAATTGAATTCGTTGCTCGCGAAAAGGCCGCTGATCAGCGTTGATATGAACGTGATCATGAGGTAGTACGAGAACCGCCCGATCCAGGCGTCCGCCGGCGCCCACGCCGCCCGGATGCCGCGCACCAGCTGCTTCAGCGCGGCGTAATGGATCGCGGCGTACGCGAGGAAACCGATGATCCCCACGCCGCAGAGGATCTCGAGGTAGAGGTTATGCACGCCGATGCGAATCAGCATGTCGTCGGCGGAGCGCACAATGAAGTTGTTGAGCCCGACCCCGGCGAGCGGGTGCTGCGTGAAGAGGTCCCACGAGGTCCCCAGGGCTTTCATGCGCATCATGAGGGACCAGTCGCGCTGCAGCGTTTCCCCCACTTCCCCCAACGACCCCACACGGATCCAATAGTATTTCGGCGTGAGCAGGATGCCGACGAGGAGAACGATCAGCACGCCGAGGTACGCCTTGCGGCTCCGCACCTCGCGCAACAGGACTGCCAGCGCGACGAATGCGAACGCGAACAACGCCGACCGAGAGAAAGTCGCAAACACGCCGACGATGAGCGTGACCACACCCGCGGCGGCCGCCACGCGTCCGAAAACGGTCCCGGCGCAACGCACCGCGAAGACCCCCATCGGAATCGCCGACAACATGATCGCGGCGGCGTAGTTCGGATTGGCGTGCGCGCCCGCGAATCGTACGATCCCCACGCCCCCCATGGCGTGGAGTCGCGTTTCCAGGCCGAGCTTGAGGTTGACGACGCCCAATGCCACCGTCGCCACCGCTCCGATGAATATCCACCACCCGTATGCGCGCAGGTCCTCGGGCGTCCGGATGAATTGCACGATCAGGAAGACAAGTGCGATCGCTTTTGCGAACTGGCTGTAGGCGACCAACGAGAAATACGGGTCCCGCGCCCACAGAATCGACTGCAGGGCGATGATCGCGAACAGCGCGACGGCCCACGCGAAACCGGCATCACGCAGGTAGAACCGCCCTCCCCGGACAAAATCGAGCAGCGCCGCCGAGAACACCGTCGCCATCACTGCGAGGGGCACGGCCCCGGGCAGATAGAACGAGAGTCCGGCGTAGACGTGAAACAGCATGAAATAGATTCCGAGACGCGGCCGCACGAAGAACGAGATACCCAAGGCGCCCGCCACGGCGCCAATGACGGCCAATCTGGCCAGCGAGAGGAGCCCGAGGTACTGGAGCAGCACGAACGCCAGCACCGGCAACGCAACCACGGCGAAGAGCACGAGGTTCGTTCGCGCCGCCGGGGTATGGGCTTCGGAGGGGTACATCGGTTCACCGGCGTCGGCGGAACACCCGGGCGAAATCGCCGACGATCGGATCGATGACTTCGGTGATTACTTTCGAACGTTCCCGGTTTTCGCGCCAGACGCTGGTCAACACGGCGAGGAAAGCGCTCCAGCCGAAACCGATGAGCGCGCCCAAGACGACCATCAACTTGCGCTTCGGGCGGCTGCGGAGGTTCGGGACTTCAGCATGATCCATCACCTGCAACGTGGGCGTGTCGCGCGCCTCTTCGATGCGGGACTTCTCGTACTCCTTCACCAGCATCGTGTACACGGCCGTTTCGATCTCGACCGCGCGCTTGAGACGGAGCAGTTGCAGCGCGAGATCGGGGATATCGGACAAGGTGGGCAGGTATGCCCGCAACAGATCCTCATCCTTGCCGCCGTGAGCCACTTTGAGCTTCTGCAGCTGCTGCACCACCTCGTCGTATTCCTGCTTCTTGCGCAGGTATTCGTCCGACTTCGACGACGTGTAGTGCCCGAGAATCCGGAGCTCGGTCTCCAGCGCGATCGCGTCCGCGGTGAGATCGCCGACGATCGTCATCGCCGCCCGCAGCTGTTCCTCCAGTTCGAGCGTTTTGTGCTTCTCCTGGAAGTCCTTGAGCGCCTGCTCGGCGTCCGCCAGGAGGTTTTTCCGATCGGTGAGCTGCCGTTCCACGAACTCGCGCGTTCGCGACGCCCGTGTGACGTTCAGCTCCCGGTTGAACTCGTCGAGAAGCTGGATGTAGCGGTTGGCAACGGCCGCCGCGCGCTTGGGATCCCGGTCCTCGAAATTCACGATCACCAGGCCGTTCTCCAGCAACGTGAAACCGGTGTGAGAGTGAAGCTCGGCGAGCGCGTCCTCGATGAGGCCGACACCGTAGACCCGAAACAGGTCGAACTCCTCCACCAGTTTCTGGCCGATGTAGCGGCTCTTCAGCATGTCGACGTAGATCGTTTCCGGGCGCCCTCCCGCACCCACCGCCCCCAGCAACGGCAACTGCAGGCTCTGCAGCAGCTCGGTGTACATCGAGGCTCCGGCCCTGGACTCCGGCGGGAAGATCGACGCCGACGCGGTGTACCACTTGGGTAGAACCAAGCTCACCGCCGCCATGATCAAGGTGGTGAGCAGCGTGGCGGCGAGGATGAATTTCCGCCAGCGCACCAGTGTTCGGAAGAACGACAACATCGTTTAGTGCCTCGCCACTCGTTCCTCGGTTTGCGACTTCGCTGCGTCGTGGAGGCCCGCGAGGTCAGGCGTTCCGGGAGTCGCGCCTGCCGGCGCGACGCGTGTGCTTTCCGCCTTGTCCCAGACCGTCTGCCGCTGCCCGCCGAAGAACTTGATGATACCAACCAACGCCGCCGCGTTCACCATGGTGAAGTAGAAGGGCAGGTAAAACAAGCGCCGTGGTCTTCCCACGTGCCTGAGGCGTGATCCCACCGCGGCGAAAACATAGAAGAGGACATGGAACGCGAACAGCGCCGCGTACACGGCGGAGGAGGCGGCGAGAACGGCGTTGGCCACGAACGCCAGCACCAGGAACAGGCCCACCATCCAGCGCAGCAGCTTGTGCGAAGCGAACTGCCACAAGCGGAACCCTCGTATCCGCCCCTTGAGGACGGAGAATCCCGTCAGGCCGCGCAGGATGATCCGGACCTTGCGCTGGAACTCCTCGCGCCAGTACTCGGTCGTGCGCTCGACCGCCTGCGCCAGAGGCTCATACACGACGCCCCGGCCTTGCGCCGCGATGTCGATCGGGATCTGGAAATCGTTGGCCACCTCGGGGTAGAGCTCCCGGAACAGGCCCCGGCGTATCGCGAAAATCGACCCATTGGCCACGAGCACGCTGTGCAAAGCGCTCTCCAGCCGGCTGATCATGTTCTCGTACCGCCAGTACGCGCCTTCGCCCTTCCCCACCGAAGACGCGCCGTCACTGATGTAGCGCAGGCGCCCCACCACGCAACCGACCGTCGGGTCCACGAAACACCGCGCCAGGCGGCTTATCGCGTCGCGCTCGAAGAGCGCATTGGCGTCGGTGAACACGATCAGATCTTCCTTGCGCGTGCGGATCACATCGTTCAGCACCGCACTCTTGCCCCGGCGCGCGGAACGGTGGTGCGTCTCCACGCCGTACTCGGCGAATTCGCGCGCCAACGCCATCGTTCCATCCGTCGATCCATCGGAGGCCACGAGAATCGTCAGCTTGTCGGCCGGGTACTGTTGAGAGAGGCCGTTCTGCAGTTTGTCCCTGATGACGCGTTCCTCGTTGAACGCGGAAATGATGAGGCAGACCGACGGCAGCGAGTTGCTGTCGGCGGAGTACCGCGTGCGCTTGCGCAGCGCTCCGTGTATGAGCTGGACGGCGGGGTAGCCGACGTAGGAGTAGAAAACGACTGCGACGCTGCCCCAAAAAAGAAGCTGCCACATACGCGATCAACTCCCTGGCCCGTCAACAAAACAGGCGAATTTAGCACGCGGCCTTGGAAACCGACAAGCGAAACCGCTGCCGCGTCGTTTCGCTATGGGGTTGATAACAGTGGCGCTGCGTCGACCTCCGCTCACGGTGTATCCGACTTGACGGTAGAATGATAACTGTTGCAAATTCCGCTCCACAACTCAAATCGAGCCCACAACTCGATCCCGACGGCCGTATCATGGCGCCTTCACGAACCGGAAGGTATGGCATCGAACGGGACCCGCGTGAGCCCGTCGTTGCGCAGTCCCACCCATACCGCGCGCGCCGGCTCCACGAACAGGCATTCGACTGCGGTCCCCCCGATCCCATCCACGCGGCGGATCCACTCCGTCCTCTCTTCGCCCACGACCGCCAATCCTCGATCGGTCCCCACGAACAGCCGGCCCGAGCCGTCGAACGCGATCGCGGCGATGCGCGCAGGAGCGGAGTCCCAGGCTTCGATCTTCCCCTTGCCTCCCCTCCCGCGGGCCCACCGGCCCCACCGTCCCTCCAACTCCTGTCGCCAGATCGCGTTGTCGGTCGCAGCCACGATGGCGCCTCCAGGCGTAACGGCGATCGACCGCACCGGCGCATGGTCAAAAATAGAATCCGCAAACGTCGTCCAGTGATCGCCCGCGAACACCGAGAGCCCTCCATCCGAACCCAGCAACCACATTTGCCCGCCACCGTCAGCGGCAAAAACCGCCGGAGCCCCTTCTCCAAGCTCTCCACGGTCCGCCATGCGCAGCCATATCTCCCCGTCGTGGCGGTACACCGTGCCCGTGTGCGTCCCCAACCAGAGCGCTTGGGAGCTGTCAAAACCGATCGCGGTATACATCACTTCACGCTCACCCAGCTGGGGAGGGACTTCGACGTACGCGTTGCCCTCTCGCCGGTAGAGGTTGGAACGCGTCGCCGCCCACAGCTGCCCGCGGGGCGAGACGGCCATGTCCGCCACCACGGGCAAGGGATTCTCGATGCCGACCGATCCGCTCCCGCCTCCGATGCGGACCAGAAACGACCCGCAAAGCGCGAACACCTCGCCGGAGGAATCCTGGACGAGGCGGGTCACCGTTCCGGATGGGAGTCCCGCCGGAAGTCGAATCTCAGTGACCTGTTGGTCCCGGACCACGGCCACCGTACCGTCTGCCGAACCGAAGAACGCCTCGAAGGCGCTATCGGCGTACGCGCTCCGCCATCGCTTCCCGTCCGCACGCGGATCGCCCTCTCCCACACGGGCCCAACGCTCATCCCGGTAGACGGCAATGCCGCCGTGGCCACCGCATGCCCACACACCTCCCTCCGCGTCCACAGCCATGGCCGAGATGTCGTTTTCGGGAAAGAGCGTGCGATAGGAGATCCGCCGCGCGCGCGACCCGTTGAATCTGTAGACCCCCGATCCGGCGACGAGCAGGTAGTGCCCGCCGTCGCCCGAGGCCGCCAATTGCCGGACTTCGGCCCGGGGAATGCCCGCGCCCGCCTGGAAACTCACCCACACGCTGTCCCGTGACGCGCACAAACCTATCGAGGTAGCGCAGTACGTCGTGTCGCCCGACGAAACCACGCCGAAGACCTTGTTGTCGATCAATGAATCCGCCCGTGTGACCATCCAGCCGACTTCGCCGTCGAGGACGCCGAACCCACCTCCATACGTGGAGACGAACACCTTTTCATCGGATCCGAAGTCGATGTGGCGGATCCGTTCGAGCGCGGCTGCCGGGAAGGGCCCCGGCGAATCGGGCGTGAACACGCTCACGGTATCGCCGACGAATACGGCCAGCCCCTGGTCCGTACCGACAAATACACTATCTCCTCGAACGGCAATGGCGCGCACCGACGACGAGGGCAGGAACGGCCCGGCCGCCATCTGGGCGACCAGGTCTTCGGAACGGAGGTCGTACACGAACAACCCACCGCCGGTCCCAACCCACAGCGAACCGCCGACTCGGGACAACGCGCGCACGTCGCCGTTCCACCCGAGATGAAACCATTTTGGCGTCCCGCTTTGCAGACTCTGCCCGCGCACCGAACCGCTTGGGTCCTTTAGGACGCCCTGGTCCTTCAGGGCGCCCTGGCCCTTTAGGGCCTGGGCGCCGAGAACGGCCGTAGCGACAATCAGTATCGGGAAACAGAGTTTTGCGTTCATCGCGGCTGGGTGTCCGAAACCTCGTGAGCGAGTGTACGGGTGAGCGTGGCCGGCGGCAACAGTTTCTTGCGCGCCGGGGGCGGAGCCGCTTGGGCCTTTGAACCGGGTGGCCGTGCCCCCCCCTCCGCGCCGGAAGCCAGGTCACATCCGACCTTGACCGCAACCGGAGAATCCTATATAGTGCGAACACTTATGCTGCCAATAGCGATCCGCGCCCGGTGGCGCGTGCTCGCGCGATGGACCGTTTCCAGCGGAGGACTGTCGGTTCGTTCCCAGTCAGCATTTGCGTCTGTAAGCACCTTTAGCGCGCAAATAACCCCTCCTTTTGTGAGCAGGAATCGGTCGGGGTCGAAAAACGGCTTCGGGGGTAGTGTTATGTCCGGTCGCGTCGGTATCCGTCGAGAAGACAAGAACGAGTGGGAGCGGAGGTCTCCCGTCGTTCCCGACCATGTCAAGCGCCTGCAGAAAGACGGAATCGAGGTGGTGATACAGCCCTCCACCATTCGCGTCTTCAGAGACGAAGAGTACGCGATGGCCGGGGCAGTGGTGGACGAAGATCTCTCGTCCTGCGACGTGGTTTTCGCCATCAAGGAGATTCCGCAACCGGTATTCCGCAGCGGCGGAACCTACGTTTTCTTCTCGCACACCATCAAGGGCCAACCGCACAACATGCCCATGCTCAGACACATGATGGAGCTCGGATGCACGCTCATCGATTACGAGCGGGTCGTCGATGAGAGAAACAGACGCCTGATTTTTTTCGGCCGGCAGGCCGGGATCGCGGGGATGGTGGAGACACTGGTGGCACTCGGGCAAAGACTCGAAAAAGAGGGCATCCATAATCCCTTTTCGGCGGTCAAGCGACCCCTCGAATACGGAAGCCTCGCGGAAATGAAGGCGGCTCTCGAGGTGCTCGGACGCTGGATCGCTTCCGGCGGCTTACCGGAGGAGATCGTGCCCGTGGTCGTCGGCATAACCGGATACGGCAACGTCTCCATGGGCGCGCAAGAGATGCTGGACATGCTCCCCGTGACCGAAGTCCCCCCGGGAAAGCTCGCGGAGATCACGAAGCAGGCCGCCGGGGCCAGGAACAACGTGTTCAAGGTCGTCTTCAAAGAACAGGACCTGGTGCGGCCGATGACGCCGGGGGCCGCTTTCGAGCTCCAGGACTATTACGATCATCCCGAGAAATACGTGGGCCGCTTCGAGGAATACCTGCCCCAGCTGTCTGTGCTCGTGAACTGCATTTTCTGGGCGCCGGCATACCCGCGCCTCATCACCAAACGCTATCTCAAGGAGCACTGGCCCAAGCTGAGGCTCAAGGTGATCGGCGACATCAGCTGCGACGTGGACGGCTCCATCGAGTTGACCAACCGAGCGACCGGGCCCGGCGATCCGAACTACGTCTACGAGCCCGCGACGGACTCGTACCGGCCCGGGATCGATGGAGACGGCCCGGTGATCATGGCGGTCGACATTTTGCCGACGGAAATACCGAGGGACTCCTCGCTCTATTTCAGCGGCGTTCTCATGGACTACATTCCGGCGATCACGAGGGCCGACTACGAAGTCCCGTTCGAGGAGCTCGATCTCCCGGGCGAGATCAAGAAGGCCGTGATTCTCCATCACGGAGAACTCACGCCGGACTACCGGTACATAGGGGAGTTTCTGAAACAGCATGCGTGAACCAGTTCGATACCCCGGCTGTGCCGGCGTGTCGATGCACTGTACAGCGTTACATCGAGACCGAAGGGGGTAAAGCAAATGCCAACAGTAGTGATTTTCGGGGCGGGAATGGTTGCGAAGCCGATGGTGCGGTATCTGCTCGACCAACCCGATATGACCGTGGTCGTGGCCACGCGGACGGTGAGCAAGGCCGAGAAGATGATCGCCGGACACCCGCAGGGTGTGGCGAAATCGCTGGACGTCGAAGATATGGCCGCCGTCGAGAGGGAGGTAGAGGCATCGGACCTGGTCGTGAGCCTCCTCCCCTACAACTATCACGCGGCCGTGGGCAAGCTGTGCATCAAGCACGGGAAGCACCTGGTCACGACATCCTACGTGAGCGCGGCGATGCAAGAACTGGACGCCGGGTCGAAAAAAGCCGGCCTCGTCTTCCTCAACGAGTGCGGTCTCGACCCCGGCATCGATCACATGTCGGCCATGAGGGTCATCCACCATGTCGAGGCCCGCGGCGGCAAGATCGTGAGCTTCCGTTCGTCCACGGGAGCGCTTCCTGCGCTCGAGGCGAACAACAACCCGTTCGGATACAAGTTCTCCTGGTCTCCGCGCGGCGTGCTGCTCGCGTCGAGAAACGCCTCCAAGTGGCTCGAAGGCGGCAAGACCATGCAGTTCCCGGGAGACAAGCTCTTCGAGAACTACTACATACTGGATGTCCCCGGCGCGGGTTCGTTCGAGAACTATCCCAACCGCGATTCCGTCCCGTACAAGAAGGTCTACGGACTCCAGGCCGCACGCACCGTGTACCGCGGCACCCTCAGGATGACGGGCTGGTGTGAAACGATGAGACGGATCGTCGCCCTCGGTTGGCTCAGGGACGAACCGGTTAAGGGATTCACGGGCAAGACCTACGCCGATATGACCCGGCGCTTGATCGGAGCCAGAAAAGGCCAGGACCTGGTCAAAGCGACCGCGAAGTTCCTCGGGGTCGACGTCTTCTCGACCGCGATCAAGCGTATGGAGTGGTTGGGGCTCTTCTCCGCCAAGCCGCTGCCCAAGGACAAGAACAATCCTCTCGACTACATGAACGTGCTCACGCTGGAGAAAATGTCCATGGATCCGAACGACAGGGACATGATCGTGATGCACCACGAGTTCGTGGCCAAGTTCCCCACCGGCGGGAAGGAATACCTCACGTCGACGTTGGTGGACTACGGCATTCCGGGCGGGGACACCTCGGTCGCGAGGACGGTGGCGCTGCCGGCCGCCATCGCCGTCAAGATGATTCTCAACGGCAAGATCGATCTGCACGGCGTGCACATACCGGTCGCGCCGGAGATCTACAACCCGATCCTCGACGAACTCGAGCGGATGGGCATCAAGTTCGTGGAGAGAAAGCAGGGGGCGTAACCATGAGCGGGAAAAAAGCGCGGCGCTACATCGAACTCGAGAACAAGTACACGGCCCATGGTTATCACCCCATACCGGTGGTGATCAATCGCGCCAAGGGCGTTTGGGCGTGGGACGTCGACGGCAAGAAGTACCTCGACTGTCTCTCCGCGTACAGCGCGGTGAACCAGGGCCACCGGCACCCCAAGATCATGAAGGCGATGCGCGACCAGGCGGCCAAGCTGACGCTCACGAGCCGCGCCTTCCACAACGACCGCCTGGGCGAGTTCATGAAGAAGCTGTGCACGGTCACGAAGATGGAGATGGCGCTTCCCATGAACACGGGCGCCGAAGCTGTCGAGACGGCGATCAAAATCGCGCGCAAGTGGGGCTACGAGAAAAAAGGCATCGCCCAGAACAAAGCCGAAATCATCGTGTGCAGCGAGAACTTCCACGGGCGCACGACCACGATCGTCGGTTTCTCGACCGATCCCGACTCCAACAGGAACTTCGGGCCGTTCAGTCCCGGCTTTCCGATCATCCCCTACAACGATCCCGATGCGTTGAGGAGAGCGATCAACCAGAACACAGTCGGGTTCCTGGTCGAACCCATTCAGGGCGAAGCGGGGGTGAAGATTCCGAGCGACGGGTATCTTCGCCAGGTTCGTGACATCTGCACCGAGCACGGCATTCTGCTCATCCTGGACGAAGTGCAGACCGGTTTCTGCCGCACCGGCAAAATGTTCGCTTGGATGCACGAGGGTGCCAAGCCCGACATGATCGCGGTGGGCAAAGCGCTGGGCGGCGGGATTTATCCCGTTTCCGCCGCGCTCGGCTCCCAGGACATCATGTCGGTGATCACGCCGGGCACGCACGGAAGCACATTCGGCGGAAACCCGCTCGCGTGCGCCATCGGTACCGCGTCCCTCGATGTCTTGATCCAGGAGCGGTTGGACAAGCGTGCGGAGAAGATGGGGAATCTGTTCAGAAAGAGGCTGCACGAGATCGCCACCGACAAGGTGCTGGAGATCCGCGGCAAGGGCCTGCTGAACGCGATCGAACTCAAGAAGTCGGCCGGAACCGCCCGCGAGCACGCGGAGAAGCTCATGAAGCTCGGTGTGCTTGCGAAGGACACGCACGGCCAGACTATCCGCTTCGCGCCGCCGTTGGTGATCTCGGAAGATGAAACCGAGTGGCTGGTGGAACGGATTCAGATGGTGCTTTGATCCATCAGCGCCGGTCGGCTCATGCTCACTTGTGCGAGTGCAGGGCGATGCGGTTGCCCTCGGAATCGAGCAACACCGCCTTGTACCCGTGCTCTTCCGTTATGAGAGTCTTCTTCTGCAGGACTCTCCCGCCGGCCGCCTCCACGCGCGACAGCTCGTTATCGAGGTCGCCCGAGTGCGCGGTGAAGTAGACCAGGGTCCCGTTGTCCGCGGGCCGGTAAAAACGAGGCGCGTGCACCAGCGATCCCGGTGTGCCGGTCCCCGTCTGGACCCACGGAAACCAGGCCATGTCGATCTCTCCCAGCTCGTGACGTTCGAGCTTGAAGCCGAATACCGTTTCGTAAAAAGTGATCGCGCGCTCCATGTCGTGGACCGGAATCTCGAACCAGCCCACCACGTTGTTTTTCCGTTCCATGCGTGCACCCTTCTCCTGCGGTTCCTTCCCCCCCCGGGGCTC
>JBGSIK010000229.1:0-4478 GCA_041742575.1 Candidatus Krumholzibacteriia bacterium | reverse complement strand
GACGGCGCCGAGACCATGATCGTCGATGATCGGTTGAGCGTCGCCTCGCTGCGGGCCGTGCTGGGAGAGACGGCCGAGGCCCGGCGCGCGTTCTACCAGGTGCTGCCGGCGGTGGGGAAGACGGGCAACGTCGTGCACACGTGGATCGCTCACCTCGGCATCGGCCACACCTTCGAAACCGAGAACGCGGACAGCGCGTCCTTCCACTACGAAAAGGTGCTCGCCTCCGTCGAGCGGTCCAGAGCGGCCTTCAGGGCCGACGAATCGCGGAGCTACTTCCTATCGGGAGGGCGGCGGTTTTACTTCGAGGAGATTGCCCGGTACTACGCCTCCCTCGATGGCGGCACGAGTGGTGATTGGTCGAAGCGCGCGTTCCTCACGGTGGAGCGTGCGAAGGCCAGGGGGCTGCTCGACCTGCTGGCGGAGGCCGAGGCAGGTCACACCACTCAGGCCGAGGAGGCGGTGCTCGACTCGCTGTACCGTCTCGACCCGGCTGCGCCCGGCCACGAGCGCGAACGCGACCGGCTGCAAGCTTCTCATGAACGGATTCGGGAAGAGCGGTTGCGAGGAGCACTTGGCGGGCTTGCGGACGCGGCGAAACCCGTAGGCATCGATGACATCCGCAAGGTGCTGCCGCCCGACTGCGTCCTCCTCCAGTACGCGCTGGGAGATACCGCGTCGCTCCTGTGGGCCGTCGATCGTAAAGGGCATGATCTGGTGGAATTGCCCAACCGTTCTACTCTCCTGCCGTCCGTCCAGCAGTTGCGGGACGCGATCCGCGAGCACACGGCGGAAACGGGAGACGCGGCACTCCGCGCAGCGGCAAGGGATCTGTATCGAAAGCTGGTCGAGCCAGCGGAGAAACGAATCGAAGGCTCGAGTCTTCTGGTCATCATACCCGATGGTTTTCTCCATGAAGTGCCCTTCGACGCGCTGCTCGATTCGGATCCGCTGCCGGATGCGGATTGGGATCTGCAGCCGTTTTTGGCCAGATCTCACGCGACCGTTTATGCGCCTTCGGCGTCGGTTTACCTGCGGTTGCGCGAATCAAAACCCCGGCGGTACGACCTGGACGTGATCGCTTATGGAGATCCCGATTTTTCCCTGCTCAAGGATGCATCGTTGCACGGCGGTCCGTTCGCGCCTCTCCCTTTCGCGCGACTGGAACTGAGCAGCATTCGGAGCACCGTGGCGCGCGACGTGAAGTGCGAGATTCACTCGGGAGCGGATGCGAACGAGCGGGATGTCAAGCTGCTGCTCGCCCAGAAGTCGTCCCGAGTGGTCCATTTCGCGACCCACGGAGTGACCGACGCCGCTCAGCCGGAGGCGTCGAGCATCGTGCTGTGTCCCGACCCGTCGGGCGTCGAGGATGGATACCTCCAGCCCCTCGAGATTCTCTCTATGCAGTTTCGGACGGGCCTCGTGGTGCTTTCCGCCTGCGGTTCGGCTCTGGGACATGTGTCGCGGGGGGAGGGTGTGGTCGGGTTGAGCCGGGCTCTGATTGCATCCGGCTCGGGCGGAGTGGTGGCCAGCTTGTGGGCCGTATCGGACGAATCCACGGCGGAGCTGATGCGCGAGTTCTATCGCTGCATGCTCGGCCGGAAGCAGCCCGCAGCGTTCGCTTTGCAAGAGGCGCGGTTGAGCCTCATCGAGGGCAAAAAACACGCGCACCCGTTTCACTGGTCGCCGTTCATCGCGATTGGCGCCGAAAGGGCGCCGCGGTGAACGCGTAAATTTCAAACACCTCTACATCTCAATCTGATTCGCGTCAACTCGGCGTCGTTGCCGAGGCGTCAATGGAAGAATCGTCGGTGATGCATCAGTCCCATCCCCGAGGAGGAAACTACGATGAAGTTCGCAACACTGGTCCTCGGTGCAGCATTGCTGGCACCGGCTCTCATGGCCCCCAATGCGCGGGCCACACAAGTACTGTTCAGAAGTCCCCAACAACTCGGATCGGAATCGGCGCTCGTCGTTCGCGGAACCGTGGGCGACGTGCATTCCTACTGGAACGCCTCCCGCTCGAAGATCTTCACGGAGGCCCGTGTCGACGTTGATGAGTCGTACAAGGGCGCTCCCGGAGACGCGGTGCGCGTGACGCAGCTAGGCGGTGTGGTAGGTCACGTCCGCATGACTGTGCACGGCGCCGTCGCGTGGCGGCAAGGTGAGGAAGTCTTGTTGTTCCTCGATGCATTCGACGCCGGGTCTTATCAGGTCAGCGGTTTCTCGCAGGGCTTTTACCGGATCATCCGCGACCGGCAAGGCGAGCGCTTCGTCGTTGGCGTTCCCGACGGCGCCGCCATTCCGAAATCGGCGGGAAGCGGAACCGGTGTGGCTGCTGCTGGCGACGCGGTGCGTCTGGAGTCGTTCTTGAACCATGCCCTCGGGCGCGAGTGAGAAAGGAGACGCGACATGAAGACAAAACTCTTGATCATGCTTTTTGCCATTGCGCTCCTTTCTTTGGTGACGCCGGGTGTTCACGGCTTGATGTCGGGTGATGCCGACAGGGATGGCGTTCCCGATTCAATAGACGCCTGTTCGGCCGAGAACGCGTCATACTTCGACCGCGACGGAGACGGCTGCATCGACGAAGTCATCGGTGCGCGCCATGTCGAGTACTGGGGCACAGCCGATACCGTCCTTTCCTACGTGATCAACACTCTCGGCGTACCTTCCATTACCAACGGCAGCGACATAACGGCGATCCAGGCCTCGATGGCGTCGTGGTCCTCGATTGCGGGTACCGAACTCGTGGTGAGCTACGCCGGCGCCGTGTCCCAGGAGAACGCGGCCTCGCTGGACCAGGTGAATCTGGTGACGTTCGTCGACGACGAGTACCGGTTCCCTTCGGCCGTGCTCGCCGTCGGTATAACGACCTCCTTCACCGTCGACTCCCTCTACAACGGTCGCAGGTACCGCCCCGGAGAGATCGTCGACGCCGACATGATCTTCAATCCTTCCAAGACGTTCACGACGTCGGGCGGACCAGGCTCCGACCTCCAGAGCGTAGCGACACACGAGGCGGGGCACTTCCTCGGGCTCTCGCATAGCGCCGTACGCTCCGCGACCACGTTCTACGTACTACCGGCTGGCACCGCGGCGCGAACGCTGGAGTGGGACGACCGATTGGCGTACCAGAAGGCGTACCCCACCTCGGAGGCGCTCACGGCGGCGAACCGGATCGAGGGAATCGTCACCGACGGGGCCACGCTGAGCTCACTGCCCGGTGCGATTGTCTACGCGATCGATGCGGTTTCGCAAGACACAGTGGGGAGCGAATACACACTTCCCGACGGGAGCTACACGTTCTTCGGGCTGCCGGACGGGGCGTATTTCATCTCGATCTACCCGCTCAATGGGACTTCTCCCATCGGGTTCCTCAAGCCGGGATACGTGAACGACCTGGTCGCCTCCACTGCGGTCACGGTGTTCACACCCGAATACTGGGACGCGGCGGAGTCGGCCACCGACGATTCCGGGGACATGAACTCCATAGCGGTCGCCGGCGGGTCGACCGCGAGAGCGGACATCATCACGAATATCGACGTGACCGCTCCGGCGGTGACGTCGGTCTCGCCGGTGGACGACGAGACCGACGTGCGGGTGGATGCGGCGATACTGATCGAGTTCACAGAGCCGATCGATCCCTCCACTCTTTCCGGGAACTTCACCCTTCTCGCGCTGACCGGCCCGGCGGCGGGCACGAGGGTCGGGGGAAACGCCGCGATTCTCAATGACGATTCCGTCTTGGCGTTCACGCCGGGAACGCCGCTCGAGTTCGCCTCTCAGTACGAGCTCACCTTGGGCGCCGGCCTCAAAGACCGATTCGGCAACGGGCTCGCTGCGCCCTTCGTCACTTCGTTCGCAACGGAGCCGCTTCCGCCGCTTGCGATTTCGAGCCTGGCGCCGAGCAAAGGCGTGGTGGGATCGACAATCGTCTTGAACGGCGCCGGCTTCGACGACGAACCGAGCAACAACGCCGTGTTCTTCAACGGCGTGCCGGCCTCAGTGTCATTCGCGTCCGCGAGCCGACTCGTGGTGAGCGTTCCGTATGGTGCGACCGCCGGCCTCGTGAGCGTCACCGTCGGCGCCGAAACCAGCAACCAGCTCACCTTCACGGTGCTTTCCGAGGTGGAAGTGGCCCGCGGAACCGAGGTCGGTGTATCGAGCCTCGGCGGGACTCCGCGGTCGCTCACCGTGGCTCCGGATGATGCGTATGCGTTCGTCGCGACCGACGTCGGCGCGGCCGCCGTCGTCCTCGGCGCCGGACTGCCGAATTACCTCGAAAGCACGCCGATCACCATACCGGGCGGTCTCGACGAACTGGACATCACGCCGGACGGCAGGCGGGTGTACGCGGTGAGCCGTTCGACGGGCAATCTTCACGTCATCGATTCCGATCCCGCCGACGGACCGCTGTTCACTCAGGTTCTCGCGACCATCCCGACGCTGAGCGAGCCGCTCGGCGTCGTCATCGA
>JBGSIK010000228.1:0-2081 GCA_041742575.1 Candidatus Krumholzibacteriia bacterium | reverse complement strand
CGCCGCCGGACTCGAGCACCACGCGCCGGCCGTTCTTGGCGAGTCGTTGCGTCACGACATTGGCGAACGCCACCCCGGAGCGTGCGAAGCGCTCGAACGTCTCCCTGGCCGCCTGGCCTTCGCCCGGCGGGATCAGGTCCCAGAGTGTTTTACCGATCACCTCGTCCGGCAGGTAACCGAGGATGTCGGTCACCTTGGGACTGGCGTAGGTGTAGCGGCAGTCGATGTCCACTTCCCACATCCAGTCGGAAGTGGCCTCCACCAGATTTCGAAACCGCTCTTTGGTGTGGGCGAGCTTTATCTCGCTCCGACGGTAGCTCGTGACATCGGACGCCGCGCCATCGACAGCTATGATGTTTCCGCGCGGATCTTTCACCGGTGTGAGGTGCATCTCGAATGCGCGATCGACGACGTCGAGCACGGCGGAGACTTCCTCGCCCTCCAATGCCCGCCGTACGGTCGCTATGATCTCGGGCTTGTCCTGGTACATCTCGTACACGGACCGCCCAACGGCCTCGCCGGGCTTCAGCCCCAGCCATTCCAGCGCCAGGCCCTCGGAACGCGTGAAGATCCCCGAGGCGTCGATCGAGAACACGACGATTCGCGCGTGATCTTCGATGAGGCGCAGCCGGGCCGCCACCTGGTCCCGTTCGCGCCGGTAGTCGGACAGTTTGTCCAGGGAGCTATGGAACGAGCGGTACAGGGGACGGATGCCGGCCAGGGTGAGCAGGAGCAACACGGCGGCTACGAGATGGACGATTTCGGTGGTCGCGCCCTGTGAAGGGTCGCGGAGGCCCAGGGCGCGCACTACCGCGAGGAAGAGGAGCGCCGCCGCCATGAGCGGCCACATCCACTTCACCCGCGTGACACGGGTAAGCGAGATCGCGATCCCCGCGCATCCGGCGAGGACAAGAATAGACACGATCGCAATGGCGGTCGCTCCCATACTTAACCGTCCGCGATTGAAAGGGCCGGAGAGGCCTGGCGAGGTCCTACAATGGTGTCACGGCTACAAAGCTTTTTCAACAACAACCACCGGTGTGCCGGGAAGCCCGTGGTCGTTGTGGGCCGAGCGGACCCTCTGTCGGCGAGCAATAGTGAGGGGGTCGATTTGCGAGCCGACAGCGGAGGCGACCGTCCGGCTCGGAATCGCCATGGGCACTGTCGGCCGTAGGGAGCCGTGCCCGAGAGCGCCCACAACGACCACGGGCTCCCCCGCAACGTATTAGAGTTGTTCGTAGTGGCGGCGGAGGAACCAGTAGATATCCACGGGAGTGCGCAGTTCGAGGTCGCCGTCCCCCCAAGCGGCCGGATAAAGGAGGAATGCGTCCGTTTGCGGCCCTCCCAAGCCGCCGTGCGACCCCACCTCCTCCTCGAACGCGGGGACCTCTCCCGTTTTCGGGTCGCACACGCTGTTGACGAGCAGGTCGCCCGTGTGCGGGAAGCCGTCGATACGGCGCAGATGCTCGGCCGCGCGTTCGCCGAATCCCGCCAGCGGATCCCCTCCCTCGACGCGACCGTCTTTCAGATAGTGCACGCCGGTGCGGCCCAGCACCAGTGGGCCGTAACGCTCGGAGTTCGCCATCAAGAATCCAATCCCCGGGTGGCTCAAGAGCCCCTCGATCAAACGCGGGTAATCGCGCGCGATTTCCTCGAACGGCATGCGGCCCGGGCGGTCCGCGAAGTACAGGAGCCCCAGGTTCCCCGACGCACACACGAGCACGCGCGCCGGTTCTTCGGGCTTCTCGGGTTCGGTCGGCGGCCCCAGCTCGACGTATCCGTCGCGCGTACGACGTTTGAACATGCGCCGCATGGCGCGCCCGGTGACACCCTCATACCGCGCCGCTTCCGAAAGCAACGCGTTCACGTACCCCCAGCTCTCGCCCGTGCCCACGTAAGCGCTCACGCGTTCGTCGCCCGTGAGGAGCGACTGGACCAGCTCCTCCAGTGTCATATCGAATCGCTGCTCGAAGGTGGCGCCCGAACTCTGACCGTGGTCGGAGAGGATGACGAAGTAGTAAGGGTGCGGAGCGTCCTCCGCCGCGCGCGCGAGCAGGGCGATCCTCCGGTCGATCGCGCGG
>JBGSIK010000227.1:0-18965 GCA_041742575.1 Candidatus Krumholzibacteriia bacterium | reverse complement strand
ATCGCATCCGCGCGGCCGTCGTTGCTCAAATCCGCTATCACCGTGCTCAGATCGGAGCTCGCCTCGATCTTCTCGCGCTGCGTTCTCACGTCGAATCGAATGTCCTCATCCGGCGCTTCCGAGAAATTCCCATCGGGTTGCATTCGGTATACGACGAGATGGTCGTCCATCATCGCCATCAAGTCCTTGTCGCCATCGGCGTCGTAATCGATGAGCCGGACGTCGGGAAACACATACGAGGCACGTACGCCCGATGTCAGCCCGTCTTCCGCCTGGGACGAGATCTTTCCCGCGCTCGTTTCCAGGTTGATCGATATGCGATTCTCTCGTGTGAACGCCCCGGTCGAGTCCGGGGAGAAAATCGAAAGCCCCTCGAATCGGAATACCCCGATCTCGTCCCCGCCGTCACCGTTCCAATCTCTCACAAAATCAACGTACGGTATCCAACGCTTGGGTGCGGATACAGTCATATTGCCCGCTTGGAACAGAACGGAAGGCACGGTCTCGTATGTGGGGGAGGTCAGGGAGTAACAACAGACCGCCTGCGGCGTGACAAAACATATCTCCTTGCCTTCGTTTCCCGAAACGTCTCCCACGTCGAGAATGGTCGCGGCGCTGTCGAGTTCCCACGACTGATCGGCCGCAGTGGAGAAGCCTCCCTGCGGCTTGTGCCAGAAAATCGATATCCATCGGGTCTCGTCGGGCTCCAGGCCCTTGCGATGCAGTATCATGATGTCCCGCAGACCATCGGCGTTGAGATCCTCGGTCGCCAGCTCCAGGAGATCCCCGTCCACGCTGAGCTTGGAGAGCTTGAATGCGGTCTCGTCCGCCGCCAGACACCTGCCGGGGATCGCCGGCAGCAGAAACAACGCCGCGACCAGACAATACCGCATTTGCCTAAACGCCCGCCGCAGGTCCCCGTGTCGTGCAAACCCCAACTCAACCGCCAAACTCATGCCTCCTCCTCGCTTTGTCTCAGAAGTACTATTTTGAGGTTGTCTCTGTCCCGCGCGGGTCCTGTCGCCGATCACCCGACGCGGGGCTAGTCCGTAGCGCTTCGGGCGTTACGCAGCCCCACGCGTGCTCGCTAACGCCGCGCTCGCTTTGGGCTGCTTGCGTCAGACGCGCTATCAGCTCTGCGCGTCTGGGGCCCCATCGGCGCCACCCGCGCGGACTGCAAAAACACTCCTGGGAAGAATTTCAAGATGTGATTTCCTTTTTCCTGATGATCCTATCTCCTGCCGCGAGCCCCAGGACCATCCAGGCGCCCGCGCCGATGAGTGTTTTCCAGGCAAGTTCGTCCCAGTCGAACGGCAGCGGGAGTCCTTTCGACATCGCGGTCATCTGTTCCAGTGGCATGTTGATGTGGGTGCTGAGCAAGTACGGCCTCACCGAAGGGAAGATACCGAGCACCGTCATCAAGAGCCCCAACCCGAGACCCGCCGCGATGCTCGCTCCCGCGTGGTTGAACAGTCCCGCGAGCACGGCGGACACCGCCGTCACCGCGCAGAGCGTCCAGAACGTCAGAGCCAAGACCAGCACCAGCGCCAGGCCAAGGCCGCTCCTGGTATGAATGAGATAGTCCTTCTCCGTGAGATCCGTGAACCCGAAGCGAACCGCGGCGAGCACCACGACAACCGCGATGACCGCCACGAAGAGCGCGCTCACCGAGGCGCAGCCGAAAATGAGCTTTCCCAGGTACCAGTTTTGGCGCGTGACCGGTTTCGTCCACGCGGCCTTCACCGTTCCCAGCGAGAATTCGCCGGAGATGTGAAAGCACGTGATGACGACAGTCAACAGGGCGAGGACGTCCACGAGCCACGCTATTGTCGCCGACGTCATGTAGAAGCCGCTCGGGACGCCCATCCATTCTCGCGTGGCCGCCATGCCGAGCCCCAGAAAGAGAAGCACCGACAGACCCACGACGAGCAACGACACAACGTACGTCGACCGCCGCCGCTTGAGCTTGAACCACTCCGCCGAGATCACTCTCGCAAGATCATGCTTCATCGTTCCGCGTTCCCGTGATCCTGAAGTACATCTCCTCCAAAGACTCCCGGTTTCTCGTCAATTGATCCACCGCCACTCCCTTATCGGCAAGAACGGCGTGTATCGCCGGGGCAACCTGCGCCGAAACGACGCAGTTCACGCGGTTCTTTCCCGCTTGCCTGGCCCGATTGACGCCGTTCACTCCCGCGAGAATCACCAATGCGCGCCCCGGATCCGGGCAGTCGATCTCGACGTGCACTTCATCCGACGCCAGCTCATCCAGGGTCCCCGAAGCGATAATGGAGCCCTCGTGTATGATGATTACTCGGTCGCAGATCTGCTCGACTTCATCCATACGATGAGAGGACACAAGGATCGTGCGGCTGTCTTCGAGCGCGAGCTTCGGGAGGAGGTTCCGGACGTCCGCGATGCCCGCCGGATCCAGACCGCTCGTCGGTTCATCGAGCAGGAGCAATTTCGGATCGAACAACAACGCCGAAGCAAGCCCCAGGCGTTGTTTCATTCCCCATGAGTACGCCCCGACCCTCCTGCTTCCCGCCCCTTGCAGATCGACCAGCGATAGAACGCTCTCGATCCCGCCGGCGTCATCCACACCCGCCCATTTCGAGAGCACACGCAGATTCTCCCTCCCGGTCAAAAACGGATAGAACGCCGGGGAGTCGAACTGGACACCGACGTGCGCAAGCGCCCTGCGGGGATCCTTCTGCACGTCGATCCCGTTCACGAACACGTGACCGGACGTCGGACGGAGCAACGCGCACGCGAGCTTGAACGTTGTCGTCTTTCCCGCCCCGTTCGGCCCGAGAAACCCGTACACGCCCGGACCGGCGAGTTCGGCGTTGATGCCCCGAAGGGCCTCTACCGCCCCGAAGGTCTTGCGCAAATTCTCTATCGTCAATATCGGCATTCTGCTCTCCGGATCGGCCGTCAGAACATCCTCTCCATCTGGAATCGAAAAGCAGGCTCGAAATCTTTGTTGTCCAGGTCCTGCGAAATGTACAGTGCCACGAACGGGAAGAAGGTCTCGCCGACGATTCCGATGCCTCCGAATTTCTTCCACTGGTCCCAGGGCGCGTCGAGAAACTGCAGCGGCGCCCTCACGTCCTCGGCAGTCTCGACGAGCCCCATGTCCATGAACAATTGGATACGCCATCTATCCAACACCTTGCCGATCAGCGGCGGGGGCGGAAGGCCGGCGCTCAACTCCGCCGACAACAGTGCGACCCTGTCGCCGCGGACGAGATTGGAAAAATCGTACTCGATCCCTCGTATTCCGTCGTACCCTTGGAGCGACCGTGTCACTTGGAGCGGGATTTCGTCGAACGTGGAGAAAATCCGGCCTCGCATGTCGAATTGAAACCCAATCGGCAGCCGATGGTATCGTCTCGCCTCGACCTCGAAAGCCGTGTACGAGAAATCCCCCGGGCCGTCGGCAATTCCCTTTTCGAGGAAAACGCTCGTGTACCAGGCATCCTTCGGCCAGTACACATCCTCACGCTGGTCGAGCACCGCGCGACCCCAGACCATCATGCGGTCCCCGTCATCGATCGGTGGATTCGGCCTCGTCTTGAGATCCGAATCGAAGAGCGAGGGGGCCTCACGCGTCTCGAGTGATACGTCGCGTTCTAGTGTCACCGCGGTCACGATCTCGAACGTTTCGTACGGCCGCAGGCGCAATCCCACCTCTCCACCTCTTCTCTCAAAATAATCGGCGAAGTCGAGCCCGTAGATCGTGAGGTTCACAATCGCGTCGAAGCTCGAAGCCTGCTCGCCGTCGTTCGTGTAACTCCGCTTGAATGCGCGCAGCAAAAGGTCCGCGGATTTGCCCCGAAGCGGGACCGACAGCTCGACATCGAATCCAAGGTACCCCCTCGTATCCAACCACAGCGGGACCCGAATCAACGCGTATCCGCTCACGTACGGCTTTTCTTGCAGCGGGTTGTTTCTCTCGACCCCCACGTTCACGATATTGTAGTCCGTCCGGTTTGGCGCGCCCGGCTGGATACTGCGCTTTGTTTTTACCGCCTTCGGATCCGCTCGCTCCAGGAAGCCCAACTCCCCGTTCTTTTCATATTTGTCGTCGTCGATCCCGCATTCGCACGTGAAGTACCCGAGCGCGCCCTTTATGCTCGCATCGCTTGAAAGAAACGTCTCGCTGTTGACGAGATTCACATCGCCTTCCACGAGGGATTTGCCCGTGAGTATCAACTTCCCGTCCACGATCCACGCATCGCCGACAAGGACTCCGCCATCCTGGATATCCAGAGAACCCGCGATGACTGCAATCGGCCCGGAGAGCGTATCCCCGGTTGCGATCATCACGCCGCCGTAGTAGACGTCGGGACTGCCGGCATTGATGAGTTCAGTGAGCTTTTCCCGGGACAGTTTCTTCGGTTTGTCGGGGGTTTGCGCCCCGGCGTTAACGGCCGCCACGAGGCACAGCGCGATCGCGATGCTTTTCCGCGCGTCAGGCGCGAGGCGGCGAGACACTCGCTCGATTATACCCATACTCGTGATTCCGGCTGTGCCTTGAGGTTCGATCCGCGGAAATGGGGTCTCCGAATCCCCACGGAGACCGATTGTATCACGACGACTACGGGCATCAAAATGACTTTGTTGCCCGCGGCGCCGTGGCCGCGCGCCGTACCAGCGCGGAGATTGGCGAGCACCGACCGCTGTAGATGGGCCGGAGGCCGGCGGCGGGAGGGGCCCCAAATTGACGTTGCTTTGATCGCCGTATCTTCGGTTAGAATCCGATTCGGGACACCTGTGCCCACGCCCCGAGAGGGGGCGCTCCCGGGCGCCAGGCAACGCGCCCTCACCGTCCGGAGCCGGTGCGGTACATCCACGATGGAAACGAGGTGTTAGATGAAAAAGGTACTCATAATCATTGCCATTTTGGTGGTGCTCATAGCGATCGGCGCATATTTCTTGCTCTCCAACCTCAATTCCCTGGTCGCCAAGGCCATCGAGAAACACGGTAGCAGCGTCACCCAAACGAGCGTCAGCGTGTCGGGGGTCGAGATTAAGCTCCGCGATGGACGTGGATCCATCAAAGGGCTGCACATCGCGAACCCGAAAGGGTTCCAGGCGCGCGATGCGTTTTCGCTAGGCGACATCACCGTCGATATCGACATCAAGAGCGTGCGCGAGGACCCCATCGTCATCGACGAGATTCGCATTCAGGCCCCTGTCGTGTACGCCGAGGCCACGAAAAGCGGATCGACCAACATCAACGAGCTCCGCAAGCGCGTGCAGGCTGCCACTGCCGGGTCGACAGGCGAGGGCGCTGAATCCGGCGGACCCACCAAGCGGATCCGAATCAAGCAATTCGTTTTCGAGAAAGGGAGCATCGAAGTCGACGCCTCGGCGCTCGGAGTCGAAAAGCGCACCATCACACTCCCCGAGATCCGGCTGAGCGATGTCGGCGGCACCCGCGGCGCGCCGCCCAACGAGATCGCGAAGATCGTCCTCACCGCGCTGGCCGAAAAGACCGCCTCCGAGGTCGCCGGTTCCGAAGTCAATCGATTGATAGAAGACCAGCTCGGCGGCTCTCTCCAGAACAAGGCGAAGGAATTGCTGGACAAAATCGGAAAGTGAGCTAAACGGCTACACCGGCAGGCTTTGGCCGGTGAAACCAGCGGCTTTTGTCCGAGCGACGATGCCTGTGCTTGCGATCGGAGAGGCGGCAATAATTGCAACAATTCACGACTTTCAGCATTTGGTGCTTGCATTACTGCCGAATAGCGTTATACTTAGCCACAGTTGAAGAGTTTTGGAATCGAATGTAGGGCATCCGGATAAAGACGTTGAACAGAACCTGCCTTGTTGAGCCTCTCTATTGGGTCTTGCACACTTCCTTTCCAACAGAATCTGCAACGGTAATTGTTTTCTCATGTAGGACCAAATAGGAGGTCACAATGAATCTATACGTAGGTAACATGGCATTCGAATCGACCGAAAGCGATCTGCGGAAGGCGTTCGAGGCTCACGGTCAAGTAGGCTCCGTGAAAATCATTACGGACAGAGTCACTGGCCGGCCGAGGGGATTCGCATTCGTCGAGATGTCCAACGACGCCGAGGCCAGAACGGCGATCGAGAGTCTGAACGGCAAGGACTTCATGGGGCGCACGCTCAATGTCAATGAGGCTCGCCCGCGCAACGATTCTCCTCGTGGCTTCAGCCACAGCAGCTTCTAGCGTCAGGCACACTGCCAAAAAGATGATCAGCGCCTAGTGGCAGGCTCGTGTGCTGATAGCGAAAATCGAGGGAAGCCGATTGTCGGCTTCCCTCGAGCATTTTGCCCTCCGAGGGCCTGCGGTCCACCTGGACGCGCGACGGTCCCAGACTGGAGTTCATCACAATTGACACGAAAGCCGTGGTACAATACAGTCTGGCTAGAAACACAAATAGCCGCGTCCCTCCCCGGATCCGCGGCGTGCGAAGGAGATCACCTCATGCGAATAAGCGCAACACGGGCAACCAGTTTGGCAGTCTTCGCCAGTCTTTTCGCCGTTTTGATTTTTGCCTCCGGATGCGCGGACGACCCGGTCGCACCGCCGGCTAAGAAGCCGCCGCAGATTCCCACTATCGGATTGCTCGCTTTTTACCCTTTCAACACAGATGCGCTCGACGCAAGCGGCAACGACAACCACGCCACACTCCTCGGCGGCGTTGCCGTGGTCAATTATCTCAGCGTGGGCAACAACGCCGTGCACCGCGTTTCGCTGCCCGTTTCGATGCTCCAAGGCGCGGGCGACTTCACCATCTCGATATGGGCGCGGATCGTTACCGTTCACGCCGGCGGAGAGCACACCCTCGTCAGCGGGGCCAGGTCGGGAATGGACAACGTGTTTTACCTCATCTACGACGTAGCCGCCAACCAGTGGGAATTTTGTGTGAACCCGAACGTACCCACGTTCAAACCCAGCGTGCAGCTTAGCCACTACCTCACGTGGCATCACTTCGTGATATTGAGAAACGGCTCTACAGGACGATTCTACCTGGATGGGCAGCAGATCGGAGACGGCCAGACGGTATCCACAACAGCGATCACTCTCGGTTCGGGAGGGTTCATCCTCGGCCAGGAGCAGGACTCCGTGGGAGGAGGTTTCGAGGCGGCGCAGTCCTGGGCCGGCGACATCGACAACGTGCGCATCTACAACCGCGCCTTGAACCAGACTGAGATCACGGCGCTGGCGAGTGAGACGGGTTGGGGGGACTAACCAACGGCAATTTGTGTCGTGTTGCAGTGCACCGCAAGTAGAAGTCCGGCGTCGAGGTTCTGATCATTAACGGTGACATGGGCGACCGCCGAAACGCCACCCCATACAAGGAGCCCGGCCATCGAGACTCCTGATCCTCGATGACCGGGCTCCTTCACCAAGAGAGACGCGAGCTACTTCAAAAGAACCATTTTCTTCGTGAGCGTCCGGTCACCGGCGGCCAGCCGGCAGAAGTACACGCCCGAGCCCACAGGACTCCCGCTTTGGTCCGTCCCATCCCAGACGCGTTCATGATGCCCCTCGCCGACCACGTCGTCCGCCAGTGTTTTTACGGACCTTCCATTCACGTCGTAGATCACCAACGCCACCCGTGCCCTTTCGGGAAGCGTGAACGAGATCGTCGTCGTGGGATTGAACGGGTTCGGAGCGTTTTGGTAAAGCGCCAACGCGTAGCCTTTCGTCTTTGCCGTCACCGTTTGCGAGCGCACCTCGAAACCGTCGGCTAGCAGGACGGCCAGGGTGTACTCGTACGTGCGGCCACGGGCCACGCCTTCATCCCTGTAGGTCCTCGCATGCGCTGCGATCAATCCGCCAGACGTCAGGTCTTCACTGGCCGAAGCGCCCTCGATGAGTCGGTAGACCTTGAACCCCAATACTTCCTCATCCGAAACGATCTCCCACGAGAGTTCCACGGCATCCTCGGGCGCCGTCGCGTCGAACGCGCTCACGAACACGGCGAGCGGAGAACCGAACGTCACGATGGTCATACAAGACTGGCTGTTCATCGGTTCCCCAAACACGTTCGCATGGTATGTGATCCGCTCCTCGCCGTCTTCGCGTATGGCGGGGATCAAGAGAGCAGCCTCGGGAGGGTAATAGCTCGCGCCAGGGTCCAGGACGGGTGTCGTACCGGAGAGGGCTGCCGGATTCCCCTTGTCCGAGAGCGTGGCCGGACCCGTCGCATCGACGGAATAGCTGAACGCGGACGCGATCGTGCCGACATTGGTAATGCGAAACCCCACGAGGGACAGCGATGGAATCGTCGAATACCCCGGGACCACCATGTCAGCCGGACACTCTACGGAAGCTGCGCTAATCGGTCCGAACGACAAGGCCCACGCGTCGTTTAGATAGTTCCCGTAGTAGGAATCCCCTAACGTGACGATCATCCGGCCGCGCAGCTGATCGTAGATCGCGGAGTGACTGTAGCGCCCAATCGGCAGTGTGCCGGACGGCGCGAGCTGCGTCCACTGCGGGCTGTCCCCGAGAGTGAGCGCCCACACCTCGTTGTTTCCGAGGTACGGCGCGTGATCAATGCGATTCCCTCCGAAAACGACCATCCGGTCGCCTGCGGCGTCGTAGATGGTCGTGAAGGCGCCGCGCGGGACCGGCGGCGTGCCCGATGGCGTGAGTTCCGTCCACTGGGGAGTTCCGCTCAGTGACAATGCCCACACATCGTTGTAACACCCGCTGTAACAGCCTCCAAAAAGCAGCATCCGGTCGCGCACCGGATCGTATACCACCGGTGCGCCGCGCGGACTCGGCGGCGTTCCCGATGGCATGAGCTCCGTCCACTCCGGGGTTCCCGCGAGAGAAAGCGCCCAGACGTCATTGTATGCAACAGCGGCGCCCCCGCCAAAAATCAGCATGCGATCGCGCAACGGATCATAGATTGCGTTGACGCCGGCGCGGGGAGCCGGCAGCACTCCGGTCGGTGCGAGCTGGGTCCACTGCGGGTTTCCGCCAAGCGACAGTGCCCACGTGTCGTTCCACGGCCCTTCGTGATACCGACCGCCTCCGAAAATGATCATACGGTCGCCCACCGGATCATAGATCGCTGCGTGATTGTGGCGCGTATTCGGTAGCGGCCCGGAAGGCGCGAGCTGCGTCCACTGCGGGTTTCCTCCCAGTGAAAGCGCCCAAGTGTCGTTGAAAGAGGTTGCCCAAACAACCCCTCCGAACACGAGTATCCGATCCCCCGCCGAGTCGTAGACCGCCGAGGGGTAGCCGCACGCGGTTGGCAGCGCCCCCGTCGGCATGAACTGCGTCCAGACTCCATCCTGAGCCCGGAGGGACGTGGCTCCAAGAATGCCCAGGAACACTAAAAATACGGGGGACCCACAAACCCTTTTCATGGGAACACCTCCCCTGAAGAGGCGCGTGTCGGTCGTGCCGACGTCGGACTCGGAGACTCACGTCGGGTTGTTTGTGGTAGGAGAAAAAAAGCAAGTCTGTGAGGCGAGTCCCACTGACCATCGGCTCAACACTCGCCAACACCGGCGCATATTATACAGCAAGCACTCGAGATTTTCAATGATGCGCTTGCATCAGGGCGCCATGCGCGCATTGTCGCTCGGGCCGAGCGCGAGAACCGTCACAGCCCGTCCGTCACGGCATTCGTTTCCGTAAGCGTCTCCGTCAGATCCCCCAACCCAGCCGATGGTGAGTAGCCGGGTTCGACCAAGCGTCTTTCGTAGCAGTACACCGGACCGATCGTGGGCGCGTAGATCACCTGTCCATAGTCGATCAGTCTCGTGTATCCCATCGTCTCCCCTTCCGCGCTCGATACTGCGGTGACGCCATAATCGAGAATGTAGAGACAATCCAGTGCGTGCTCGAATCGGCCGGCAATCGTTTCGAAAGTGCGCAGCCCGTAGATGCGGCAGTGCAGCAGGATGTCGTTTCCCGGCTGGGCGCCTACTTCACAGGTGAACCCCGAGCCGACCCTGAGATCCCGGGTGAGAAACTTCCACCCCACCTGCCGGCTCGAGTCCGCGTAGGTGCCAATGTAATCCGAGGTCTTCTGCCACGCGCCTCCGTGGATGAAGGTGGGACCCCACGCTATCGCGCTTGTCTTCATCCGCGCATCGAGCGCGAGCACGCTGAAGGACTGCTGGAGTTTCTCTCGCGCGAGCACGATCGCGTTTGCACCCGTCGCGTCCTGTCTTTGGCTCGCCGGCAGAAGCGGCTGCGTGATCGCCAGCTCCTCCATGAGATTCTGCGCCACAACACCCGCCGCCGTCGTGATCATCCCGCTGAATTCCAGCGTGTAGATACCCTTCCGGCTCTCGAAGGGCTCGACCGGCTTTTCCGCTTCGACGGCGGCGAAGATCCATGACCAGCGCGGGAGCGGTAGCGACGGCACCGCCGCGGCTGTGGGATACAATGTGAAATCCCCTTCCCAGGTTCTCTCCTCGTGGTTGTAGATCCACTCGGTTCCATCCTCGTTGGGCCATATGTTTTCGAGGGTCGGATAGGGGGTGGGGCCGTAGCCGTACCACGGGCAGTTGATGCAGCTTTCGTCGCCTGTGCCGCACTCAAAGCCGAGGACAAGAACTGCGGACAGGACCACAGCAGCTGGTTTCACGACCAGCCTCCAGGTGCGATGGTACGATACGTCGGTCGGTAGTGCCGCGCTCGTAGTGGGAGGGGCGGGTCCTCCCGCCGTGTTATTATACCATTTTTACGAACGAGTCCGGAAGCGTCGTCCGGACGAAATTGACGTGGAGGGGTGCGCTGCCGTACACTGTAACCACGAACACAGATGACCGCGTCTTTCCCTCGATTTCAAACCGGCCCGAAGGAGATGATCCCATGCGAACGATCTCAACGCGGACTGCCGTTTTAGCGATTTTGACCTCGCTGCTCGCCGTGTTGATCTTGGCCCCCGGATGCGCGGACGACCCCGTCGAACCCGCTCCCAAGAAGCCGCCGCAGATACCCACTAGTGGACTGGTCGCCTTCTATCCTTTCAACACGGATGCGCAAGACGCAAGCGGCAACGACAACCACGCCTCTCTCCTCGGCGCCGCCGCCGTGGACAAGTATCTCACCCTGGGCAGCAACGCCGTGGACCGCGTTGCGCTGCCCTTTTCGATGCTCCAAGGTGCAGGCGACTTCACCATCTCGGTGTGGGGGCGGATCACCACCGTTCACGCTGCCGGAGACCACACCATCATCAGCGGCGCCAGGACGGGAATGGACAACGTGGTGTACCTCCTGTACAGCGTAGTCACCAACAAATGGGTATTCGGGGTGAACAACGCCGCTGTCTTATTCAGTCCCAGCCTGGTGTTAGGCGACTACCTGGCGTGGCATCACGTGCTGGTGTTGAGAAATGGTGCGACCGGGCGACTCTACCTGGACGGACAGCAAATCGGAGATGGCGTCGCGGTGTCCGAAGTCGCGATCAGTCTCGGGACCGGAGGGCTCCTCCTCGGTCAGGACCAAGATTCCTTGGCAGGCGGTTTCGAGGCGAGTCAGTCCTGGGCCGGCGACCTCGACAACTTGCGCATATACAATCGGGCTCTCAACGCCACTGAGATCACGGCGCTCGCGAGCGAGACGGGCTATGGCGGCTAGCCTCCCGGCGGGGCACGTGCCCGCCCAAATGTTGCCTTTCACGTGTAAACGATGTTCACTAAAAAGACGCGATTTACGCTGGTTCTGTCCATGTGCCTGATGCTGCTGTCCGGTGTCGCATCTATCCACGCGGCAGAAATCGTCCTGGTTAATAGTGGCCAGAATCTCGGGGATGGCCGCACGTTCTCCCTTGCCCTCGGCGATCTCGACGGAGACAGCGATCTCGATGCATTCGTTACCTATTTCCTCCAGGCCAACAAGGTTTGGATCAATGCGGGGAACGGCACGCTGACCGACAGCGGCCAGAGTCTCGGCGGTACAAACGCTCACGGCGTTGCGCTCGGCGATCTGGACGGCGACGCCGATCTCGATGCCTTCGTGGTATTCAATGAGGCGTTCGACAAGGTATACCTGAACGACGGATCGGGCGTGTTTACGAGCAATGGCCAGAACCTCGGCGATGCGAGTGAGTGGGGCACGTTCGTGACGCTTGGTGACATCGACGGCGATGAGGATCTCGATGCCCTCGTTGAATTGTATCAGCACCCGAACCGAGTGTGGATCAACGACGGCGACGCGCTGTTCTCTGATTTGGGGCAGCGGATTGGCGGCGTCAATTCCGCCGGGATGGCCCTCGGCGATCTGGATTCCGACGGCGACCCGGACGTGTATCTATCCAACCACGATGCCCCTGACCAGGTATTGTGGAACGACGGTAGTGGCGTATTTGTCGATAGCGGTCAGAGCCTGGGTTGGAGCGATGGAGCCGGCTACGCTGCCGTGGCCGATTTGGACGGTGACACCGACCTCGATGTGGTCACGGCCAACTACACGCACGGGAGCAGCGTACTTCTGAACAACGGAGCCGGTGTCTTCCAGGACTCGGGGCAGTCGTTAGGGGCACGCACCCAGAGGGTCTGCCTCGCGGATCTCGACGGCAACGGCACCATCGATGCGATTACCACGCACGCACAAGATGGGAATCCGATATGGCTGAACGACGGAACCGGAACCTTCACGGCTTCCGGCCAGAATCTTGATGGGCAGAATGTGATTTCGGTATGCGCCGGAGACGCGGACGGAGACACCAAGGTGGATGTGTGGTTGGGCAAGATCGAGGGTTCGGGCGGAAACGAGTTGTATTTCAACCGCACGGCGGTTCCAGTGCGGTCCTCCAGCTGGGGGCGCGTGAAAGCGCGTTACGAGCGCGACCGATGAACTGGGTGATTCACAAGCATGGCGAGACGGTATCCGGCGTCGCGATCGCTCTCGGTCCAGGAGGGCCCCTGCTCGGTCGGGACCAGGACTCCGTGGGAGGAGGTTTCGACGCGACGCAATCCTGGGCCGGCGACATCGACAACGTGCGCATATACAACCGCGCCCTCAATCAGACTGAGATCACGGCGCTCGCGAGTGAGACGGGCTGGGGGGACTAGCCAAGGTCTGTCTGTGTACTCATTCTTTCCTGAGAGACAACGAGCGCCCAGTCGAAACCAAAATCGATTCGTTCCGATTTGATTCGACTGGCCGTCATAATCACGTTGAAACAGCCGCATTGGGGTGGTATAATCGCCACCCGTAATCAGATCTATCGTCATGCCGTGATTGTTCTCGGGAACCAAGGATACTTGGGATGAATAATCATCCTGTCTAGGATCCTCATGGAGTGGCAGGGTTTCCGGGGTTCGTTCCTGTCTGCTCTTGTATCCGGAGATACTCCCGAGATGCTTCACGAAACTGCACTCTTGCCCTCGTCTCGCTCGATAGAATCCAAAATGCCCAAGGAGGAGAAGATATGATCAGAATGGTCAAAGCTACTTCTTGCTTATTCATTGTTCTCTTTGTTTTGGCGGTAGGATTCAGTGCCGCCGTGACACAGCCCTCCACAATGCGTAGGGGTGTCATGGATTTGAATTCCGCATCGACTATGTATGGCACGGTTTATTTCTCTGATGACTTCGAGGACGGCTTGGGTAAATGGGGTTTGGAATGCACTTGGGATACCACGACTTCGACATCCCGGAGTTCGAGTCATTCGCTCACGGACAGTCCTGAGGGGAACTACCTATCGAGCTCTGATTGTTCGGCGACGTTGGCACATCCGATTGATCTGAGTGGAGCGGTTGATCCGGTGTTGGTGTTTTGGCACAAGGGGGCAATCATTGACGGTGATCTGGGGTTGGTGCAGGTTTCGACGGATGGCGGGACTACGTGGACCCAATTGGCCGCTTATGGGAACACAGCTTATGGGGTTGTTTGGAACCAATCGACGTGGTCACTCGAGCAGGTGGATTTGCAGAGCTATAAGAGCAGTAGTGTGAAGGTGCGATTCCGGCTGGCGTCTAACGGCGATAGTTATGAGGCGGATGGTTGGTACATAGACGATGTGAGGATAGAGGAGAAGGACGCGGTGCGGTTGGAGTATCCGTTTGTGGACGACTTCGAGGCTGGGTTGGGCGACTGGATCGTGAGTGGGTGGGACTGGGGGCTGACGGATTCGACGTCGCGGAGTGTGACGCATTCTCTTACGGACAGTCCGACTGGGGGCTACCTACCGAACTCTGATTGTTCGGCGACGTTGGCACATCCGATTGATCTGAGTGGAGCGGTTGATCCGGTGTTGGTGTTTTGGCACAAGGGGGCAATCATTGACGGTGATCTGGGGTTGGTGGAGGTTTCGACGGATGGCGGGACTACGTGGACCCAATAGGCCGCTTATGGGAACACAGCATACGGGGTTGTTTGGAACCAATCGACGTGGTCGCTCGAGCAGGTGGATTTGCAGAGCTATAAGAGCAGCAGTGTGAAAGTGCGGTTCCGGTTGGCGTCCGACCCGGGCGATGTCGTGGGGAATGGTTGGCACATAGATGATGTGAGGATAGAGGAGAAGGACGCGGTGCGGTTGGAGTATCCGTTTGTGGACGACTTCGAGGACGGGTCGGACAACTGGATCCTGAGCGGGTGGGACTGGGGGTTGATCGAGACGATACCACCGCCATGTAACTCATATAGGTACACGCATTCTATTACGGACAGTCCATCCGATACCTCCGGGAACTACAGTCCCTACATTCCTTTCTCAAATTGCTCCGCGACTCTCCCGCACCCAATCGATTTGACAGGCGCAAACAATCCGGTATTGCGGTTCGCGCACAAGGGAGATTTTGGGAGCGGTGATTATGGTGCCGTGGACGTCTCGACGGATGGCGGGAGCAGCTGGACCCCAGTAGCATCATGGCAAGGTTCGTTCAAAAGCTTTACTGGGTGTCTCGACACGGCAACAGTAGCGTTGCGGGACTATAAGAGTTCCAGTGTGAAAGTGCGTTTTCGGCTGGCGTCCAACTCCGATGAGTCCGTAGGGGATGGCTGGATTGTTGATTATGTCCGTATTCGCGAGGCAGACGATCTGACTGGTGTAAATGACCAGGAAGACAATTGGATGCCATCCGTACTCACGTTGGAGCAGAATCATCCCAACCCGTTCAATCCTTCGACGACTATAAGATACTACCTGACAAATGAATGCCAGGCAAAGCTCGAAGTGTACGATAGCTCCGGCAAGCGCATAGCGTGTCTTGTGGATGCACAGCAGAAGCAGGGTCCTTATGCAATCGATTGGAATGGAAGGGACGAACGGGGTGTTTCGGTGAGTTCGGGAGTCTACTTCTACCGGCTCACAGCCGGCAAGGAGACGATCTCGAAGAAAATGGTGCTCTTAAAATAGGTGTTGCTCTGCAGGCAAGCCGGGAAACGGAAGGGAGCGAAATCAGTGTTTCGCTCCCTTTTTCATGTGGGCAAGGCAAGCTAATGCTCGGTCTGAAAATCCTCCGTCAAAGAGAGGGGCTGAGGGAACGAAAATTCTCGCCCACACCATCCCGCGCCGTCGTCACAACACCGGTCGTTCCAACCGCTGCAGCACCGGCCACTTCGCCAGGATCCTGCCCTCGATCCACGATACTCCGCGCCAGCCGCGTTTGAGCAACGGGCGGACGGCCAGCCAGACGATGAACAGGTAGATGCACCAGAGCGTCGTCTGCGCCGGCGCGTTTCCGATAGCGACTTCCTCGATGTGAATCGTCGGCAGATCGAACGTGTACCACAGCACCGTGGTCCATAACCGTCCCGGAATCCCCGAGACCCAACCCCACGTCAGCCAATTCACGCTGAGGTATATCGCCCAGATTGATAGCCCCTTCGCAATGACCGGCCGCCTGCAAACACCCACCACGCCCAACAACAGTGCCAGCACCATTGCCGCGGCGCTGCACGCCTCGCCCACGTCATAAGCCCAAGGGCTGAACAGGGAACCGAGGCGTACCACCTCTGTGTCGAACGGCCACAGCCAACGAAGGTGCTGGATGCTGATCAGGACCAGGGCGTAGAGCGGGTAGAGCCGGTAGCGATCCTCCTTTTGAATGTGATCGCGCGCGCCTTTCAGGAACTCAAGCGCCGCCTTCGGGAAATCCCGTGCTGTTTTGGGAAACGCCAGTGCCGAATCCAACATCTTGGACATCGAGAAACCTCCCCAGGTTGGGAACTCGAGGTGCATCGGATGCCTTTCCAGCAACCATGAGACGCGATGGCGAGCGGACGTCGCCCGCGCCCGAAGGGAGGAGTGCAAGATAGAGGCCGGTACGTGACGGGAATGCCGTATTACGCCTGCTGGTCGGACGTGAAGACGCCGGCACAAACGTGCTGCCCGCGAGCCCCTTCAGTTGGATTCATGCTTTGTCAATTGCCTCCCCATTGACGTGCCGCCATTTTCTGCTAGACTATGGATGCGCTCATCTTGGGGTAGCGAGCGATTACATCACATCATCTTTCGCGCGTCGCCGGACGCACTCACCCGTCCAGGCAGGTCGATCGACCGCCACCTCGTCGTGGGCCTAACGCAGGAGTGCGCCATGGACGGAAACACCCCCGATCGCGATCTGCTCATTAGCTTCTACAACAACGTCTACGACGGCGTCCGCAACTACAAGCACATGCAATGGCAGGTCGTCGTGCTCACGCTCGGCTTGTTCGCGGGCATCATCGGCCTGTCCCAGTCCAATACCCTCTCGATGTCGCAGCGACCGCCCTTGCAGTGGGCGTTCTCCGCGTTCGTCGCGGCCGCCGCGATCGCGTCGAGCTGGTTCATCCACGAGACCGCGCGGCAGCTCCGCAAGCAGCGCCAGCACCGGCGGCGCATCGAGGAGATGTGCGGTTTCTTCGACGAGGGCGTCTACACCAAGGGAGCGATACTCGACCCATCGGACAAAGGGAAGCCGGTCTCCTATTGGCAGGACCGCAACTACCTCGTGAGCTGGTGGATCGTGATTTGGACGTGCGCCGCGTACGCGGTCCTGGTCATCTGGGCGTGACCGAAAAAGGGAAGAGAGAATACCACAGATCGCCAAGGAACATAGTCCTCAGCAAATCACAATTGATGTTCAGCCCCTCTGGACTTCAGTCTCGCGAGGGGCGAACCCTGCGACTTCTTCCAGTTCCGTGCCGCCGCTAAACGAGCGGCTGCCGCAGGTGTTCTAGGACCGGCCACTTCGCTAAGATTCTATTCTCCGCCCACAATACCCCTCGCCAGCCCTGCTTTAGCAATGGACGAACCGCGAGCCAGACGATGAACAGGTAAATGCACCAGAGCATCGTTTGCGCCGGGGCGTTGCCGAGAGCCACACTCTGGATGTACTCCGTCGGCAAGTCGAACGTGTACCAGGTCACCGTCGTCCATAACGGTCTCGGGATTTCCGCCACGGCGCCGTACGTGTACCAATATATGCTGAGGCATATCGCCAAGATCGAGAGGCCCTTGGCCACGATCGGCCGCCTCCACGCGCCAACCACTCCCAGCAGCAGTGCTAACGTGAGCGACGCGCTGTCGCACGCCCGGTCCAGAACGAACACCCACGGGCAGAATCGCGCCTCGGTGCGCACCACCTCCATGTCGAACGGCCACAGCCACCGAACATATTGAAAGCCGACCAGGACTAAGGCGTAGAACGGGTAAAGTCGGTAACGATCTTCGTTTTGAATGTGGTCGCGCGCGGTCTTCAAGAATCCGAGCGCGGCTTTCAAGAACCCCTGTGCCGTTTTGGAGAACGTCCGTGCGGAATCCAACACCGTGGACATCGGGAAACCTCCCCACGTTGGGAACTCAGGGTGCATAGGATGCCTTTCCGGCAACCATGAGGCGCGATGGCGAGCGGACGTCGCCCGCGCCCCGGGCGAGGAGTGCAAAATGGAGGCCGATTGGTTCCGCGAAGAAGCTACACTGCGGCGTGGATGACCGCGGACAACTTGGGCTTATGGCAGCCTCATCAGACCGCGGTGCTACCGATACACGTGCTCGTTGTGCCATCCAAGAAAATCCGAGGACGGCCGCTCCACGTCGTCGGAGGGCAGCGCGCTCAGGGCCTGGCCGTTCAACGCATAATAGTACTTGCCGTTTTCGAATTCGTCTTTAATCCGGCGGCTTACTTCGACGCGGTAGTTCGGCGTGACGGTGATGTACCCCCGATCGAAGAGCTTGTGCACGTCCATCCGTAACAAGAGCCCGTTTCGCACTGCGTTCGGTCCCGACTCGGCGAACGGTTTGATGTGGGCCGCCTCGAGAACCGGTAGCGTGCGCTCGCCCGTGATCGCACATTTTCGCGTGTAGGCGTCGGTCACGAGGACACGGAAAGTGCCTTGGCCCAAGCGCGCCCTCGTAAGGTACACCGAACCGTACAGCTCCGTTTCCTTGCCGCCGGGTTTCTTGATGTCCTCCGGTCGTCGCGGTTCCCACTGGCGCGCGAGCCGCGCCTCCACATCGTCCCACAGGCGCTTTCCGATCGGCGCAGCGGGGTCGTACGTTCTCCCGGTCACGATATTCTGCTTCCAATCCGCGGGAACCGGGATCCACTGATCCTCGGGGAGAAAGAACGGTTCCGTGAGGATCGTGCAACCCACGACGGGATCAATCTCTTCGGTCTTGCGATACTTCCGAAGCCTCTCCAACAACTCCTCGTGGCTTACGGCTCCGTTCTTCTCGCCGAAGGCATCCCAGGTGAGCGACACCGGCAATCTCGTGTGGCTCACGAAAAAGCCCCCGCCGACGATGAAGTGACGAGGGCTATGGAGCTTGAAAAGGAACGGCGCGCCGATTTCGATCGCTTTGAAATCCGCTTGGCTGCCGGGACGCCAGAAGTTCACCTCATCCGGCGTCTGCGCCGAAAGGCGCTGGTACCAGTCGTAGTCAGTTATGCCGACGTAGTACTTCACAATGAACCGGGTCCTTGCACTGCCCGCCCATCCTCAGCTAAATTCAGCACACGTACTTTGATGATCGCGCCTCTTCTCATGTACTACTTTGCCTGCGCATTTATGTAAGTT
>JBGSIK010000226.1:0-11642 GCA_041742575.1 Candidatus Krumholzibacteriia bacterium | reverse complement strand
CGCTTCGCTGACGCCATATCAGCCGCGAGCCTTCGCAGTGACGTTCGCTCGCGGTCGGAACAAATCGCGCACTCCGCCTGCAACCCAGACGGTGGGACTTCCGTTCGACCTCGACGGCGTGAGTCTCGATGTGGGCCGGCGCGACGGCGACTTCGACGGACAGGGCAAAACGATCTCCGGTGATCTCTTGCCGGACACGTTGATGTGGAACGGGATTCCTTTCATATTCGGACCAACGTCGGCCGGGGCTAATAACGTGGTCGCATGCCGGGGCCAGACCGTGAACCTCTCGCCGGGCAAGTACGACCGGCTCTACGTTCTGGCGAGCGCTGTAGGCGGACCTGCCAAGGGAACGTTCTCCCTGGGAGATGCCGGCACTGAGATCTGGATACAGGATTACGCGATGCCAATTGCGCAGTGGAACAACCGCCTTACGGCCGGAGAATTCAAAGACGATCCCAAATCCATCGCGCCCGCCTACATCAACCGCGCGACCGTCGCCTGGGCCGGGACCCATCGACACACCCCAGACGGGAAGAACGAAGCATACCGGTTCACGTATCTCTATCTCATCGAGCTTCCCGTGCCGCCCAAGACGAGCGCGCTCACGCTTCCTGACAACGACCGCATACGCGTGATGGCCGCCACCCTCGCTGCGACGAGCGGCGAGGATGCGCGCACGGCAGCACCCCTCTACGATGTCGCGGACGCCACTGTGACGAAGATCCAGGCCCAAAGGCGGCTGTTCCTCGATCGCATGGATTTCACCGTGAGCACGCCAAATCCCGGCGCCGATACCCACTACACGCTCGACGGCAGCGATCCCACGCCGGCCTCTCCCCGCTACACCGGGCCAGTGACGCTCACACAGTCCACAGTCGTGGAGTCGCGGGCCTTTCTCGAAGAGGCCGACGACCGTCACGTGACCCGCGTGGAGTTCACGCGCGTGGTGCCGCGCGCGCCGGTGGTCGTCGATCACACGTCGCCCGGGCTCCGATGCGCGTACTACGAGGGGGAATGGTCGGACCTCCCGGATTTCTCTGCCATGACCGCGAGCCGCGAGTTCGTCTCCGGTTCCGTCGCCATCCCCGAGACCGCGCGGGCCGAGCGTTTCGGCCTCGCTTTCACCGGATACGTGCTGGTCGAACGCGAGGGGCTCTACGATTTCTCCCTCACTTCCGACGACGGAAGCGCTCTCTATGTCGCTGACACTCTCGTCATCGATAACGGCGGGCTCCACGGCGAGCAGACTGCGGGAGGCACGATCGCGCTCGAAGCCGGCCTCCACCCCATCGCGGTTTACATGTTCCAGCGCACCGGAGGAAAATCCCTGGGGCTCACGGTAGAGGGGCCGGGACTGGAAGGGAAATCGAGTGCGGCGCGAATGCTGTTCCATGGACCCGAAAAGCGCGGACGATAGCTGTTTTATGACTCGTGACTCAAGACGGAGGTGTACGATGAAAAAAACTTCTTGCTCGATCCTAATCGCGTTGCTGGCATGCGTCCTTCTCCAACCGCTCGCCGCCTGGGGTTCCGGCGGGACTCTGAATGAGGCGCCCATCGACAGCGTCTTCAAAGTCGAAGGGAAGAAAGATCTCTTCAAGTCGACGCACTACTATTTCGGTGGCCAGCCCACGCTGGAGACGCTGCAGTGGCTGAAGTCCGAAGGCGTGACGGTGGTCATCAATATCCGCTCCGAAAAGGAGAACAAGGAATTCGCGGAGAGCAGCTTCAACGAGGAAAGCGTCGTGAAAGACCTCGGCATGTCATACGTGTCGATCCCCCTGGGCGACAAGGAGACATACCGCCCGGAGACCGTGGACAAGTTCGCCGACGCCCTCACGGCCAATCAGGGGAAGGCCCTCATCCATTGCTTGAGCGCCGGCCGCGCCACGTACCTGTGGATGGCCTATCTGGTGAGGCACCGGGACTATTCCCTCGATGAAGCCGCGACGGTGGGAAGACGGATCAAATACTCGACGCAACTGGAAGACTTGCTGGGCGTGAAGATATCGCTCGTGATCGCGAAATAGGCCCGAACACCCGGCGAGGCGGGCCATGGCGCCGGTTGCGCGATTGCGCCCCGACCCCTTTGGCACCCGAAAAACCTCAGGGTTTACAGAACGTTACCGGGCATGGTATACTGGGGCCTCGATCCTGATCCTGGGGGCGGCAGCGATGAATCGCCCGAGGCGCATCATTCTGGTGCTCGGAACAGCGACCGCTGCGATGTTCCTTCTCGCTTGGGGGACGGCGCGGTCCGATACGATATCCACAACCCCTCCCGCCGGGGACTACGTTTCCAATCAAGTCATCGTCAAGTTCAAGCCCGCCACAGGGCCCGCGCTGGTGGCATCTCTCGCGGGCGAGCTCAACGCGACCGTCGCGGAGCGCCTGGAATTCGTGGGCGCGGAGCTGTGGGACCTCCACGGCATGACCACAGAAGAGGCCGTCCGGCGCTACCAGAATGACCCGCGTATCGAATACATCGAGCCCAACTACCGGTACCGTGCGGTCGATGTGATTCCCAACGATTCTTGGTTCACGTATCAGTGGGCGCTGCACAATTCCGGCCAGAGGGGCGGAGTGGAGGGCGTTGATATCGACGCCCCCGAAGCTTGGGAGTTCGAGACCGGCGGCCCTGTGCTTATTGGAATCATCGACTCAGGCGTCGACGATGAGCATGAGGACCTGGAACCCCGCATTTACATAAACCCGGGGGAGATCCCGAAAAACCGCGTTGATGACGACGGCAATGGATTCGTCGACGACGTCAGTGGGTGGAACTTCGTGGCCGGAAACAACAATTCGGATGATGATTTCGGGCACGGGACCAAAGTCGCCGGCATCGCCGCGGCGGCCGGCAATGACGATTGCGGTATCACGGGCGTCGCCTGGAACGCCAGGATTCTGCCCATAAAGTTCCTCGACTCGGAGGGATGGGGCTACACCTCGGGCGCGATCAAGGCCATTGACTACGCGACGATGATGGGGGCCCGCGTCATCAATAACAGCTGGGCGGGTTACGGATTCTCCACTCCGCTGAAAGACGCGATCGCGCGCGCTGGCGCCGCCGGTGTGCTCTTCATCGCCGCAGCCGGAAACGACGCCCTGGACACCGACGCGCATCCGGTGTACCCGGCCGCATTCGATCTGGACAACATCATCTCGGTCGCGGCAATCGACGCCAGCGACCGCCTATGCGACTGGTCCAATCGGGGACTGAGATCGGTCGATCTGGGCGCGCCCGGCGCGGACATCGTGAGCACGATACCCGCGGAACTTGGATACTACGATTATGCCTCGGGCACATCGATGGCCGCTCCACACGTGGCGGGCGCGGCGATTCTGCTGTGGTCCTATCGGCCGCAGCTGGCTGCCCTACAGGTGAAGGGTAACATCCTCAAGAACGTGTTTCGCACGTCGGCCCTCGAGGGTAAAACCGTATCGGGTGGGCGGTTGAATCTGCTCAACCTGCTTACCCAGATCGACACTATTCCCCCGGCATCGGTGACAGACCTGTCGGTCACGTCGCGCGATGCATTCCAGGCGACGCTGCAGTGGACCGCGACGGGCGACTTCGGCAATCCGACCCGTGTGATGACGTACGATATTCGATACTCGACCGAGCCGATCGACGCCGTGAATTTCGACCAAGCGACCCGCGCTCCGGACCGGCTGGAAGCGAAGCCGCCCGGGACGGCGGAAGCGCTGACCATCCGTGGGCTCGCGCATGACACTCCTTATTTCTTCGCATTGAAGGTTATCGATACTGGGTGGAACATCTCGGGGATCTCCAACGTGGTGGTCGACACGACGCTGGACGCGCCGGCAATCGTCGTACTTCCCGAAACTGTGGCCGATACCATTTCGACCGGCGAAAGCGCGCACTTTTCCGTCGTGATCGAGAACACCGGGGAAGGGACCCTGGAATTCGAATTCCCCGCGTATGCGGAAATCCGCGGGGCGGCAGCAGCGCCAACCGATGTCGATCCCGATTGGATCGAGGTCGATCCGGCTTACGGAACAGTGCCCGGGGGAGAGAACCTCACGGTTCATGTCACGTTCAACGCCTCGGGACTAGAAGCGGGCCCGTACATGGACAGCCTCACGATCGACACCAACGTCCCGGACGCCGGGCCGGCATTCATCAAGGTTTCCGTCGAGGTCTTGCCCGCGCCGCAAATCTCCATGACCGCGACGGCGGTCGAGTTCGGCGACGTCTACGCTGGCTTTGTGCACACGGACTCTTTCTCCGTCACGAACATCGGAAGTGCAGTGCTCGACGGCAGCGCGTCCGTGGTTTCCGGGGACGCATTCTCGGTCGACCCTCCGGCATTCACCCTTCAGCGTGGCGAATCCCGCACATTTCTCGTCGTCCTAGATGCGGCCGATGTCACCGCGTACACGGGAGAGCTGCGCATCGTTTCGAACGATCCCTTCCGGCCTGTGATCGAACTCCCTCTCTCCGGGCGAGGGGTCTCGCCTCCTTCCGCCGGCATGTGGCCCCGCGAGTTCGCCGCCACGTTGTTCACCGGCGGAGCATCGGATCACAGTGTGATGATCACGAACTCCGGCGACGCTGACCTGGAATTCAGTTTCCGGGCCGTTGATTCCCTGCGCACAACCACGAGGCGGTACACATTGCCGGGCAGACGGGTTCTGCCTGAGGTATCGGCTTCCGGCAGTGAGGAAACCATGCCCGACAGCGCGGCGACCGCTCCGGCCTTGACCGCCGAACTGAGCGACCTCACCGGAATGCGGATACTGTGGGATCGGTCGAACGGCCAGATGGAATCGCGGTTCTGGAGTCTGATCATCAACGATCTTCGTCTTCGCGGCGCCGTTGTAGAAGAAAACTTCGCGCCGCTTTCACCGGCCGTGCTCGGGAGTTACCATCTTCTCTGGCTCCTCGACTGCAATCCGCTGACCCCAGAACAGGTCGGGATCATACGCGACTGGGTGAGCACGGGTGGCGTCCTGTTGATCGAGGGGCAGGTGGCGATCACCACCTTCAATGAAATCCTGGCGGGCACCGGCATTACCTACCAGGCCGTCCCCGGAGTCGCCGGCGTGTCGTCGGCCATCTTCCCGCATTACATTACCGAGGGTGTGGAAGAAGTCTACTTCCGCCTCCCGCAAGCCTCTCTCGCAACCGTGGACGCTCCCGCCGGCCGACTGGTGAACGATCAAGCCGGCAGGGCAATGAACGCGTACACGCATCTCGGTCTCGGAGATATCGTCGTGATCGGGTGCCCGATGTTGATAGATTCGCGGGTCTTCTGGAACGGCAATCGCCTGTTCGGAAACAGGACCATTGATTGGCTGTTGCGATCGCCGGATTGGATAGACATTCAGCCCCTCAGCGGTACCGTGGCCGGCCACGACAGCCTGCAGGCCGATGTCCGGCTGACGACGTCGGGGATCCAGGAAGGCCGCGCCAGCGGGACGGTCGTATTCCAGAGCAATGACATCCAACAACCTACCCTCACGGCCGGAGTTTCCGTGACCGTATTGCCGGCCCCCGATATCGCGTGCGATCCAACGTCGATCGATTTCGGCAACGTCTTCGTCGCCGACACCATGACGCACGACCTGCGCGTGAACAACCCGGGCGTCGAAACACTCGTCGTCCACAATATCGTCGCCAACCACGCGTACTTCTCCGTCGACACCACGGCGATGTCCCTCGACCCGGGGGAAGAACGCACCTTGAAGGTATCTTTCCATCCACTGCTTCACGAAACGTACGAGACCACACTGTCCATTTCGAGCAACGATCCGGATGAAGCGGTTTTGGACATTCCTTTGCGCGCGTCCGCGATCCGGCGACAAGAGATCTCGGCTTCGCCAAGATTCCTTCGACAGCAGGTGTACCCAGGCGTGAAAAGGCGTGCCTGGCTGCAAATCGCCAATACCGGCGACGCCGATCTCAACTGGAGTCTGAGTACACTTCCGGTTTCACAACCTAGAACCGTGAAGCCGCTGCGGGTCCTCTACGATCGCTCGCATGGACAGGCGGTGATCGCCGATACCCTGCTCTCTGCGCTCGCCCATCAAGGTATCCCGGTCGACATCAATCTCTCCTCGGCGATCACCGAGGAGCTGCTGTCCGTCTACGGTGTGCTCTATGTGCATGACATTTCCACCAAAGCACTCTCGATGAGCGAGATCCAGGCCATCGAGAAATGGGTCGCCGGCGGCGGTTCATTATTGATCGCGTGCGATGAGCCGGACACCTTCGACGCATTCAACGGGTTGCTCGGCCGCGTCGGCGCCGGGATCAAGTACGTCGCCACCAAATGGTACGGCGGCGATTATGCCACCGACATGGAACCGCACTTCGTGACGACCGACGTCGACAGCGTTTTCGTCCCCGGGGCGAATGCGGAGCTCGAGGTGTCCGGTCCGAACGGACGCACCGTCATGAAGTACAAGAAAGAAAAGACGATCGTCGCCGTGAGCGAGATCGGCTCGAGCCGGATCATCGCGATGGCGGATGAACTCGACTACGAACCTGCGCTGGCCGCGCCCGGCGCGGACAATCTCCCGTTCTGCATTCGGGCATTCGAGTGGCTGGTATTCCAGACGAATTGGCTGTCCCTTGACCGGACGGCCGGCGTCACCGGCGGCGGAGAGGTCGATTCGGTGGAGGTCTCATTCGACGCCGATTGGTTGAACGACGGCACCTATGAAACCGACATCCAAATCGAAAGCGATGCCCCCGGCACACCGACGGTTCTCATTCCTGCGTTTCTCGTGGTCATGCCGGCGGCGGACGTCGCCCTCCCTTCCGAGCGGGCCGATTTTGGACTCGTGTACACGAATGTCACCGCGGCCAAGAAGATACTGGTCACAAACGCCGGTCCACGGGCGTTGTTCATAGACGGCGCGTCCACCTCGGGCACGGGCTTCCGTGTCGATCCAACCGGTTACACCGTGCTTCCGGGGCAAGTGCAACCGATCGAGGTCCGTTTCAGACCGTCCTACGAGGGCCGTCACCTCGGCCTGCTAAAAATGTACACCAACGATCCCGACGAGCGGGTACCGCACGTGTACCTCGAGGGTGTGGGCCTGGCGCCCCCGCACATGACCGCATCGACGCGCTCAGTGAGCGATACCTTACTGACGGGATTGTCCTCGGAGCATCGGATCGCGATCGCAAACACGGGAAAAACTCCCCTCACCTGGCAGGCCAGTTTTCCGAACGGCACCGCCCCGGAGACGGTACTGTACACTCTCGTGCCGCCTTCAGCCCCACCCCTCGACCCCGAACGCATCGGACCCGTGGCTTCTCCGCCCGGCGAAGCCGCTCAGATCCCCCTCGCCGATCTGAGCGACGTACGCGTGATGTACGATCGCGCGCACGGCCAGGCCGACTACGCGGCGTGGTCGACGATCGTTCGCGACCTCAGAAACCGCGGTGCCGTCGTCGAGCAGAAACTGGGATCCATCACGGACGCGAAGCTCGCCGGGTACGATGTGTTCTGGACCACGGAGCTGCAGCAGGAACTGACTTCCCAGGAGATCTCTTCCCTAGCGCGTTGGGTGCGATCGGGGGGCTCTCTTTTGCTCGAGGGGGACAACGACCCGACCGTAGACGTTTTTCGGATGCTCTTGGCCGGGCTCGACGCCGGCGTGTCCCTCGCCAAGGACGACGCCAGCGCCGGAGTGACCACCGGTATCGCGGCCCATTCGCTGACGTTCGACGTCGATGAGTTGTTCCTGAGCAGCCCGGGTGCCCGCGTGTCATCGGTCCGGGATGGGGCCTTGGCGGTGGTCGAGGACACCGCGGGAGTGGCCGTAGCCGCGATCGACACGGTTGGAAGCGGAAGGCTCTTCGTAGTCACGGACGAACAATCGGACGACGCACGAATCGGTGCGGCCGACAACCAGCTTTTCTCGAACCGCGTATTCGACTGGCTCGCCGACAAGATCGGTTGGGTCTCCGTGTCCCCGGACGGTGGAACCATCGCGACCAATGACTCTTCGCTGTTGACCGTGACCTTCAACGCGCACGGCTTGAAGGCCGGTCAATACCGCTCCGACTTGACCCTCATCACCAACGATCCGGAATACTCCGTCTTTCCCTTGCCGACAACGCTCACCGTGGAGGCGGCTCCCGACATAGCCGTCTCCGGCACGGAGCTCGATTTCGACAGCGCCTACGTGGACCTTCCCACGACGAGGCCTCTGATCGTGACCAACGAGGGCGTCATCGATCTCCACATCACGGGCATCGATGTCCTCCCGGACGAGTTCTCTGTTTCGCCGGAGACATTCACCGTTGCCGCCGGCGAAGCGGACACCGTGGTATTCGCTCTGCTCCCGCCCGACACCGGCTCGTACACCGGCGTCGCCAGATTGTTGAGCGACGATCCCAGTGAGCCGGCACTGATGATCTCCTTACGTGGGGTAGGCGTCTACCCTCCACGAATGATCGTGTCTCCCGATTCCTTCGATGTCACCTTGATTTGGAAACACGATTCGACGGCGGTGATGTCGATTGGAAACAGCGGCGGCTTCCGGCTCGAGTGGCAGGCACACGCGGTGTCGTTCAACGACACCATCGTTCGTAGCACGCGCCTGTACACCTTGCCTGAGCCGTTTCCGGCGACGTCGCCGCCCGAGCCCGGCGACCAGGCGCCGCCCCCGACGCAGGTCGAATCCATTACGGCCGAACTACTCGATCTCACCGGCCTGCGCATCATCTACGACCGGTCGCATGGGCAGCCGTGGCAATACGAGACGATGGCGTCGGACCTGCGGCTACGGGGTGCCTCCGTCATCGAAAACACGTCACCGGTAACGCCCGCTCTGCTCGCCACCGCCGACGTTTTCTGGATCGTGGACGGGACGCGCGGATGGTCCTACGCGGACCGACTTGCGGTTGCCGCCTGGATCAGGAGCGGAGGCGCGCTGCTGCTACAGGGAGACGAATCTGACTCCGACTTCAACACAATCCTCGACCACGCGGGATCCGGCATCAGGATTTGTTATGAGGTGGGGCAATCCGGCGTGACCGGGAACATCACGACCCACGTCACGACCGTCGGCGTCCGTAGCCTGTGGTTATCAGGGCCTCAGGACCACGTCTGCGAAGTCTCGAAACGAGACCAGATCCTCGTTCGGGACGCTGGCGGCCGCGGCAACAGCGCCGCCTCCGACGCCCTTCGGGGACGAGTGGTGATGGTCGCCGACGAGCTCTTCGCCGATGGCATTCTCGATCACGAAGACAACCGCCTCTTCGGCAACCGCGTATTCGACTGGCTGGCGTCGGTGACCCCGTGGCTAACCGTCGCCCCCGAATGCGGGAACGTTCGTCCCGATAGCTCGCAGGATATCTCCCTGTCTTTCTATTCCAGTTGGGCCCGCACGGGAGCCAACCACGCCGTCATACATCTGACCAGCAACGATCCCGCTCTTCCCGACGCCGCCGTCCCCGTTCGCCTGTTCGTAACCCCGGTCCCCGACATCACGCTGCTCGATACCGTGCTCGTGTTCGGGTCCGTGATCGTCGGCGATACCTCGCGCGTGGGAACAGGTGTCGCCAACGATGGCGTCGACACGCTCGTGGTGACCAACATTTCGATCAACGACGCTCGCTTTGAAAAGACGGTCGACGCTTTTTCGATCGCTCCCGGTGACACGCAGTGGCTCGACATTTCCTTCCTGCCCGACCGGGCAGACACAGTTCGCGCGACGATGTCCATTTACAGCGACGATTACGACGAACTCGTAGTGACCGTTGCGCTCGCGGCAGTAGCGGTCGATCCGCCGCGCATGGTCGTCGATCCTCCGGCCTTCGCTGACACAGTGTCCGTCGGCGAAACGTCGACGATGCGGCTCGCCATCCGGAACACGGCCGCGCCGGGCGCTGCCAGCCTCGAGTTCCAGATTCGCTTGAATGGAAGGGAGGGACAGGGGGAGACCGAGCTTACGTGGCTGTCCGTGATCCCGGTATCGGGCGCAGTCGCGCCCGGAGACAGCGCGGTCTTGGTCGTGACCCTGGACGCCAGGAATCTCATCGGCAGTGTTTACGCCGCCGACCTCTCCATCATCAACAACATTCCAGGAGCGGCACCGACGGTCGTGCCCGTGACCATGGTGGCAGTCGGGATCCCCGAGATCGTCCTGTCCAATTCCACACTCGACTTCGGGACGGTCTACACCGGCTATCCGGCCACGCGTGTGCTCACCCTATCCAATGACGGCACGGACGTGCTCACGGTAAGCGCGATTTACGCCGATGAGGTCGAGTTCTCGCCCGACGCCGCGGCCTGCACTTTGTCGGTGCACGAAAGCCGTGATCTGCCCGTCGCCTGTTCTGCCATCCTCGCTCGCGACGTGACGGCGCGGCTGTTCATCGTGAGCAACGATCCCGCGAACGACACGCTTCGCGTGAATCTGTCGGCGAGATGTCTCGAACCGCCGGTGATCATCACTTCGCCCGATTCGCTCTTCCTGACCTTGCCCCCGGGAGACCAGGCTGCAACGCAGGTGCGCGTCGAGAACACGGGGAGAAGCAATCTCGATTGGAGTGCGCGCGCGGTATTGCACCGGTCGGGAGTCCCCGTGCCAGCTGTCGGCTCCGACGGTCCGCCGCCGCGCAACGACCGTGCCGGCGACGAGATCTCCGCGCTCCCCGCCACGACCGCGAGCATTCCTCTGTCCGTTTTCGTTCGCGTCCTGTGGCATGGCGTGCACGACGCCTACGGTATCGCCCGCTGGTCCGAGATCATAGGAGACATCGAGGCGGCAGACGGTGCGGTCGTTGAAAACACGAATCCGCTCACGCCCGAACTGCTCGCCGATTACCAAGTCGTGTGGCTGGGAAACGCGACTCAGCCGCTCTCTACGACGGAGAGAACCGCGCTGACCGCCTGGGTGCGTGGCGGCGGCGCCCTCCTCATGGAGGCAGGTGAAACCAAATCGCAGCCGTGGTATCAGGTTCTTCTCAATGAGCTGGGGAGCGGGATCCGGCCCGCAGGTCTCGGGGGATGGGGCGGCTACAACGGAACCATTTATCCCCACCCCACGACCGCGGGCGTGTCCATGTTGAAGCTCGCACTCACCAACTACTACCTGATCGTGAGTTCTCCGGCCGTGAAGGTCGTGGACAACTCGGAAGCTTTGACCGTCGCCGCTGCTGCGGAAGTCGCCATGGGGCGGATCATGTTCCTTTGCGGACAGATGTTGCGGAATGACTCCATCGAGTACTTCCACAACCGTTTGTTCGCGAATCAGGTGTTCGACTGGCTGCGCGGGGGCCGCTGGTTATCGATAACCCCGGAGAGAGGGACCTTGGAACCCGATAGCGTCGTGAACGTCTCCGTCAACGTGGACGCCTCCGGCCTCCCGCAAGACGAGTGGTCGTTCGACATCGAGTTCATGTCGAACGACCCGGCCACGCCGCTGGTTGTCGTCCCCCTGACCGTCGTGGTGAATGACACCGTCACTGTGGCCCTCGATCTCGACGCCGGCTGGAACTTGCGATCGTGGTATGTCGACAATCTCAACGACTCGCTCAACGCCGTCCTCGCTCCCATCCTCCCCATCGTCGATGCCGTGGTCACCTACGACGGCGGTCCGCTCATGTACACGCCGTCGTGGCCGCCGGAGATGAATACCTTGCACAAGAT